>DSBF01000360.1 GCA_011049495.1 Ignavibacteria bacterium | reverse complement strand
ATTAAGAATTAGAGGGTTTGAAAACATAAAAAGATTAGAAGAAATAAAAGAAAGTAAAATTGTTTCTATCAATTTTTCAGCTAAAACTATATCTTTAATAAAAAGTGATTTAAAACCGGGTGGATCGGTTTATTCTATAATAAAAAGTTTTGAATTAAGTAAAACGGAGGAATAATGTCTGCAGAACAAGATGCAAAAATGAAAATTTTAGATGATACCATCACCAATATCGAAAAACAGTACGGCAAAGGTACTATTATGAAATTGGGTGATGGAGTAATTAATAAAGTTGATTCAATTCCAACCGGGTCAATATCACTTGATTACGCATTAGGAATTGGCGGCGTACCACGTGGTAGAATTGTTGAAATTTACGGACCGGAATCGTCAGGTAAAACTACATTATGCTTGCACATAATTGCCGAAGCACAAAAACGTGGCGGACTTACTGCATTTATTGATGCAGAAAATGCTCTTGATATTGGTTATGCAAAAAAATTACATGTTGATGTAAAGAATCTTCTCATATCGCAGCCCGATTACGGCGAACAAGCTTTAGAAATTGTTGATACACTCGTTCGTTCTAATGCACTTGATATTATAGTTATTGATTCTGTTGCTGCATTGGTGCCGCGGGCAGAAATAGAAGGCGATATGGGTGATCCTCATATGGCTGTTCAAGCTCGATTAATGTCACAAGCATTAAGAAAATTAACCGGTGCAATAAACCGCTCAAAGACTGTTGTTATTTTTACAAATCAACTAAGAAGTAAAATTGGTGTAATGTTCGGAAATCCCGAAACAACAACCGGCGGCAATGCCCTTAAATTCTATGCTTCTTTACGATTGGATATCAGAAGAATAGCAGCAATAAAAGATGGTCAAAATGTTGTCGGTAACAGAACTAAAGTAAAAGTTGTAAAAAGTAAAGTTGCTCCACCATTTAAAGAAGTTGAGTTCGATATTCTTTACAACGAAGGCATCAGCAAAGCCGGTGATTTAATTGATTTAGCTGCAAATGCAGATATTATTAAGAAAAGTGGTGCATGGTTTTCATACGGTGAAGATAGATTCCAGGGTAGAGAGCAATTCCGACAATTCTTAATAGATAATAGTGATATTTTTTCAAAACTTGAATTGGAAGTGAAAAAACATTTAGGTATGCTACCTGATGAAGTTAAAGAAGAAGTAAAAGATAAAGAAGAGAAACCGGCAAAAGGCAAGAAATAAATTGGATGAAAATTTTATCCTTAGTAAAAAAAAATAATTTTGTTACCGTTACATTTGATAATAATGACAAACTGAGACTGCACTATGAAGTTGCTGTTAAGTGCGGTCTCAGAAAAAATGATGACCTTTCCTTAGATGAAATTAAATCTATTCTGGATGTAGAGGAAAAATTTAATTTAAAAAACTCTGCTTTAAGACTTGTCTCTAGAAGACCTCATTCTTCATTCGAACTAAGATTAAAGCTGCAGAAGAAAAAATTTAGTAAAGATGATATTTCTGAAGTTATAAAAGATTTCTTAGCAAAAGGATATTTATCAGATAAAGATTTTGCCGAACGGTTTATTGATGAAGGAATAAAAAAGAAAAAAGGTTTGATGAGAATCAAATCCGAATTGTATTCTAAAGGAATTTCTAGAGACATTATTGAGCAAGTGTTAAATACATTTGATGACGTTGAAACTTTATTAGAAAATGCAATAATAATTGCTCGAAAAAAGCTGGAATCTTTTAATTACAAAAAGTATGATGCAAATCAAAAAAAACAAAAGTTGTATTCTTATCTTAACAACAAAGGTTATTCTTCGGATATTATTAGGCAAGTTGTCAATAAAATAATAGAAGAAGGGTAGCTTAAGATTTGATAAAATCTTCAAAAGATTAGTAACTTTACTAATTCAAATTTTCTATAAAAGGAAACAAAAATTGCAAAAATTCGTAGGAGTTGACTACTTCAACATAGAGGATTTACTTACCGAAGAAGAAATTTTAGTTCGTGATTCAGTTAGAAAATTTGTAGATGAGAATGTTATTCCCGTTATTGAAGAGCATTATCAAAAAGGCACATTCCCAATGGATTTAATTCCGAAACTTGGTGAACTTGGTGTGTTTGGAATGACCTTTCCCCAAAAATACGGGTGTGCCGAAATGAATAATGTTGCTTACGGACTAGCAATGCAAGAGTTAGAAAGAGGCGATAGCGGTGTAAGAAGTTTTGCATCGGTTCAGAGTGCTTTGGTAATGTATCCTATTTATACTTTTGGTTCCGAAGAACAAAAAGAAAAATGGCTCCCGCAATTAGCAGCAGGTGAAAAAATTGGTTGTTTTGGGTTAACTGAACCTGACTATGGTTCAAATCCTGGTGGAATGGTTACAAAAGCTGTTAAAACCGATGGCGGATACATATTAAATGGTGCAAAAATGTGGATAACCAACGGAACACTTGCAGACATTGCAGTTGTTTGGGCAAAGTTAGATGGTGTTGTAAAAGGTTTCTTAGTTGAAAAGGGAACCGAAGGTTTTAGTGCTCCGGAAATGAAAGGGAAACATTCTTTAAGAGCTTCTGTAACTTCCGAACTTATACTACAAGATGTTTTTGTAACGGAAGAAAATTTATTACCGAAATCAGACGGATTGAAATCTGCATTAATGTGTCTTAACCAAGCACGTTACGGAATTGCATGGGGCGTTACAGGTTCAATGATGGCTTGTTACGACACAGCTTTGAATTATGCAAAGTCTCGAATACAATTCAGTAAACCGATTGCTGCTTATCAATTAACACAAGACAAGTTAGTTTACATGTTAACCGAAATAACAAAATCACAATTGCTCAATCATAGATTAGCAGTTTTGAAAGATCTAAAAAGAGTTAAACATACTCACATTTCAATGGCTAAAAGAAATAATTGTGAAAAAGCTTTAGAGATTGCACGAATTGCCAGAGAAATATTAGGTGCAAACGGTATTTTGGATGAGTATCCTGTGATGCGACATTCAGCAAATTTGGAATCGGTAAAAACATATGAGGGAACCCATGAAATGCATACATTAATTTTGGGTGAGGATATAACAGGTTTTCAGGCATTTGATAGTTAGTTAACAACAGATTTCAGCGGTATAAATAATAGGAAATTGAAAATGAATTCAAAACGAATTTTATATGAAGGACTTACATTTGACGATATTTTATTATTACCGGCAGAATCAAAAGTTCTTCCTCGACAAACTGATGTAACATCTTATCTGACTCCTGAAATTAAATTAAATATTCCTTTTATCTCTGCCGCAATGGATACGGTAACTGAATCCGGTATGGCTATCGCAATGGCAGTACAAGGGGGGATTGGAATCATACATAAAAATTTATCAATAGCACGACAAGCTGAAGAAGTCGATAAAGTTAAAAGATCAGAAAGCGGAATGATTCATAAACCTATTACACTTAAAGCTGATCGAACAATTGAAGATGCTCTTGAGTTAATGGCTAAATATAGAATTTCCGGTATTCCAATTGTCGATGATTACAATAAATTAATTGGAATTCTCACAAACCGTGACCTGAGATTCGAACCAAACATTAAGCAAAAAGTTTGGGATGTGATGACAAAGGAAAATCTCATTACCGCACCAAAAGGGACAACTTTAGAAAAAGCCGAAAAGATTTTACAAAAATATAGAATTGAAAAACTTCCCGTAGTTGACAAAGACGGGATACTGCAAGGGCTGATAACATTCAAAGATATTGCAAAGAAAAAGAAGTTCCCCGATGCATGCAAAGACCATCTCGGAAGATTGCGTGTTGGTGCTGCAGTAGGTGTTGCCTCGGATACAATGGATAGGGTTCAAGCATTAATTGATTCGCATGTTGATGTTATTGTTGTTGATACTGCCCATGGTCATTCCGAAGGCGTATTAAAAACAATTAAACAAATTAGAAAGAAACATAAAAGTTTACAGCTAATCGCCGGTAATATTGTAACCAAAGAAGCTGCAGAAGCATTAATAAGTGCCGGTGTAAATTCAATTAAAGTCGGTATTGGAGCTGGGTCTATTTGTACAACAAGAGTTATTGCCGGTGTTGGCGTTCCTCAGATTAGTGCTGTTATGGAAGTAGCACAAACTGTTAAAGGGAAAAATATTCCAATCATTGCCGACGGCGGTATTAAACAAACCGGTGATGTTGCAAAAGCAATAGCAGCCGGAGCTGATACTGTGATGATGGGAGGGATGTTTGCCGGCGTCGATGAATCCCCCGGTGAAAAAGTTTTATACGAAGGAAGAACATTTAAAGTTTACAGAGGTATGGGTTCACTAGGTGCGATGAAATTAGGTAGTAAAGACAGATATTTCCAAGATATGGAAGATGATATTAAAAAATTAGTTCCAGAAGGAATTGAGGGTAGAGTTCCTTACAAAGGTCCATTATCGGAAACAATGCATCAATTTGTCGGTGGACTGCGAGCGGCAATGGGTTACTGCGGAACCAAAAATATCAAGGAATTAAAAACAAAAAGTAAATTCGTAAAAATTACAAATGCCGGGTTACGTGAAAGTCATCCTCATGATGTAGTAATTACTGAAGAAGCTCCAAATTATAGAGTTAAATAGGAATTAATCTCCGTATGTTCAAAGTTCTTTTTATTTCATATTATTTCCCTCCGATGGGATTGAGTGGTGTGCAGCGGTCACTGAAATTTGCAAAATATCTCAAACAATTCGATTGGGAGCCGACAGTACTCACAACAGTCGACACATCATACTACGCTCACGATTATTCACTGCTTAAAGAAGCTGAGACAGCAGAACTAAATATTGTTAGAGTTGATGGTAAACATATTAACTTGAAACTGGGAAAGAAAAAAGAAATTAAAATGCCGAGAGAATTCATCAGAAAAACTCTCAGCAATTTAAGTAAAGTATTCTTTATACCGGATAATAAAATTGGTTGGTCTAACGCAGCATATATTAAAGCCAAAGAAATATTATCCAAAGAAAAATTTGATTTGATTTATGTAACCTGTCCGCCGTTTTCATCTTTTATGACAGCGGCTAAACTTAAAAAAGATTTTGGTTTACCTTTGTTTGTTGATTACCGTGATTTATGGAATGGAAATCAGTTCTCTTTTGTTCCTACACCTTATCATAAAATAAAACATAAAAATTATGAATATGCCTCTCTGAAAGCTGCGGATCGCGTTGTTGTAATTAACAGAAGAATTAAAGAACGAATACTCAAACAATATCCTTTCTTAACATTTGACAATGTTTCAATTATTCCGCATGGATTTGATCCTGAGGATTTTGAAAATGCGGTTAAAATTAATAAGCCGAATAACAAGTTAATTATGACGTATTCCGGGATTTTTTATGAAAATATTACTCCGAAATATTTTATTAAAGCATTTAAAAAATTAACAAAAGAAAGACCTGATGTTGCAGCTAATTATGAACTTCATTTTGTGGGTTATTTCAGAAAAGAGAATCAAAAGCTTGTTAATAAACTTGGATTGCAGGAATTCTTCAGAGATCATGGATACTTAAATCATAATGATAGTATTACTCGACTAATTACTAGTGATGTTTTATGGATGATGGTAGGGGATACTAAAAGTGCCGAAACAATTTCTACAAGCAAACTATTTGAATATTTTGGATCAAAAAAACCTGTATTGGGATGTGTACCCGATGGTGCTGCTAAGACTGCATTAGAAGAATATCGAGCATCTTTTATTACACCACCCGATGATATTGAGGCAATCTATAATATGTTAATAAAGATTAATGATTTGTATAAAAGAAAAATGCTGCCTTCTCCGAATGAGGAATTTGTTGAAAAACATAATAGAGTAATTTTAACTGAACAATTGGTAAAGCAATTTCAATTTTTCTTGAAGGAAGAATGATGAACGTTCTTTTAATTGGTTCGGGTGGCAGGGAACATGCATTAGCATATAAGATTTTTGAAAGCAGTAAATTAACTAAACTTTATTGTGCTCCCGGGAATCCAGGAATAGGAGAGTTTGCCGAGTTAGTTGAATTAAAAACTTCTGATTTTAATCAAATTGTTGTTTTCTCTAAAGAAAAAGAAATTGATTTAGTATTAGTTGGACCGGAGCAGCCTTTAGTTGAGGGTTTAGCTGATCATTTAAGAGCAAACGGGATAAATGTATTCGGTCCTAATAAAGAAGCGGCAATGATAGAGGGGGATAAATCGTTTTCTAAATCATTAATGAAGAAGTACGGAATTCCAACCGCAGGTTTTGAAGTATTTACAAAGAATGAGAAAGATAAAGTTCTAT
>DSBF01000361.1 GCA_011049495.1 Ignavibacteria bacterium | reverse complement strand
CTGTCCACTCGTTAAAAGCATTTAACAATCTTGGTCTATATAGAGGCACTTCAAACGGCATTGATGTGTTAACTATATAATCTGCGGTATTACAATAAGGCAGTATGTTTCGTTTTTCGGATGAACGAACATAATGCCAATGAAGCAAAGTTTGTTCGGGTTTATATGCGCGGTGAACAGAATCGCGCAGCATTCTTCTTATTAAACGAAGATCCGTCCAGCGAATGAAATCTCCCGCACTTGTTTTCATTTGAAGTAATGGTTCAAGATATAGCTTAAATTTTTGTGCGGGGGGGATTGCTTTGCTGAATTCGGGATAGAGTCCGTGCAAACTATCTATTAATAGAACTTGGTTCTTTTCTACTTTAAGAGGAGTTCTGTCGAGATATCTTTTCCCTTCTTTAAAATCATAATAAGGAATTTTTACTTCTTCACCGTCTGCTAATCTTTTTAAGTGTTCGTTAATCAATTCAAGATCGAGCGCTTGCGGAGTTTCAAAATCATAATCGCCAAACTCATCTTTGGGATGAAGTTCCAAATCAAAAAAGTAATGATCAACAATAAGCGGGACGAAACTCATTCCCATCTTTTTTAATTTTTGCTCGAGATTAAATGTTGTTGTAGTTTTACCGGATGACGACGGACCGCTTACCATTACCATTCTTAATTCATCACTTCTTTCTTTGATCAATTCTGCGGCTGTGTTTAGCTGGTCATCGTAATAGCTTTCCGCTTCGTGAACTATTTGAGCAAACTCCCCTTTTTTTATTCTTTCGTTTGTTGATTCAATTGTATGCAAATCATGATCGACCGACCAATTAAGGGAACGCCAGATTTTTGCCCAGGGAATAAATTCGGAGGGTTTTGAAAAATGACGTGAATCTTCTTTTCTTCTTCTTGCAGCTTCTTCGCGGTAAAGTATATATTCTTTTGCAACTTTAGCGTGACCGTTTTCTATCAATACTTTTTCAACTATATCTTGAATTTCTTCTATGTGCGGTTTATCGTTTTCGTTATACCGTTCGTCAATAATTTTAATTACCTGTTTAGCAAGTTCTGCGGCTTTGTCTTTATCCCGCCCGCCTACAGAAACTGCTGCTCTGTAAATTGCATTTGCAATTCTATCTTTGCTGAAAGGAACAACGGCACCGGTACGTTTAATTACAAATTTCACTTTTGCCATTCTCTCTCCGAGTTTGTGCTAAATATAAATTGTAATTTAATTTTTGTGTTTGTTTATTACAAACGATTTGATCGACATTGATGACACAGAAACAAAAGATTCTAACAGAATAATGTCCTTGGTGATTTATTTTTTCTGTGTTATTTGTTGTTTTCGAGTTATGTAATCACGCAAGCTAAAGCTTGCGGTTACAAAGATATGTAATTTAATTGTTACCGCAGGCATGGCGGTTTTAAGAGGGACTTTACGTCTGCATTAAGACTATTGAACAACCGGTGAAAATCTGTTGTATTCGTACCTGCCCGTCTTTAACATTGTCATCGGAGTTCTGTTTCCCCCAACAAATTAAACTTCTTCATCTTCCGCCAAAGTGTTGTCGGATGAATATTTAATTCTTCTGCGGTTTTGCTTCTGTTTCCGTTATGCTTCTGCAATATGTTGATTATAATATTTCTTTCGGCATCTTTAATATGACTTAAGCTATTTGAAGCGTTGTTAGTTGCTAAATGAAAATCTCTTTCACGCAATCTTTTCGGTAAATGCTCAATTTGAATTACATCACTACTGCAGAGAACGAAACAATGCTCAATTACATTTTCAAGTTCTCGGATGTTTCCGGGGAATTTGTAATCCATTAATATGTCGAAAGCAGATGACGAAAAGTGTTTTATATTTCTTCCAAACTTGGAATTAAACTTTTCTATAAAATGATTGACCAAAATCGGTAAGTCATCTTTTCTTTCACGCAAGGGGGGTAGATGAATGTTCATTACATTAATGCGGTAATATAAATCCTCTCTAAATCTTCCTGCTTCAATTTCTTTTTCGAGATCTTTGTTTGTAGCGGCTATAATTCTGGTATCTATTTTAAATGTTTTGTTTGCACCGACTCTCTCGATTTCTTTTGTTTCCAAAACGCGTAATAATTTAGTTTGAACCGTAATTGAAAGGTCGCCGATTTCATCAAGAAAGAGTGTGCCGCTTTGAGCAAGTTCAAATCTTCCGACTTTAGTTTTTACTGCTCCTGTAAACGCACCTTTTTCGTGTCCGAACAACTCGCTTTCAATTAAACTTTCGGCAAAAGCACTGCAGTTAACCGCGGCAAACGGACCGGTTCTGCGTGAACTGTTTAAATGAATCGCACGAGCAGCAAGTTCTTTCCCCGTACCGCTTTCACCGGTTATTAAAACCGAGCTGTCTGTTTGTGCAACACTTTCGAGTACATTTATAATTTGTTTAATTTCTTTGTTCTTGCCCACTATGTTTTCGTACTTGAATTTTTCATCTAAGTGTTCGGAAAGATTTTTGATTTCGCTTATATCTAAAAACGTTTCAACAGCACCGATTTTTTCATTCTTATTGTTTATCAAAATTGCAGAGTTTACTCTTATCGGAATTCTTCTACCGGACTTACTGATAATCACCAACTCATTTCCTATTGTCGGTTTCCCCTTTTTCATCGTCTGTTCCATATGACAACCGTTGCGGCAAATTGAAGAATTAAAAATTTGCCAACACTTTTTACCGATTGCTTCGTTCTCTTTATACCCTGTAATTTTTTCTGCCGCAGCGTTAAATGAAGTTACATTCCATCCGTCATCAATTGTAAAAGTCCCTTCTATATTACTATTGAATATTGCATCGAGCTTATTTTTTTGATCGATTAACTCGGTGGTTTTTTCTTCAAGGTCTTCGGCTAAATTGAGCATCTCTTTTGTATCACGGAAAACCAAAACTGCACTGATTACATTTTCATTTCTGACGATTGGAGTGATTGAAGCAAGTACGTTCTTTTTACTCTCTTTTTTTGTTTTGATATTGAAAGCAAGATTTGTAAATGCTCTGTTATCCCTTAAAGATTCTTTAAGGAAATTCATCCCGTCAGAGCCCTCGTCAAAAAGAATTTTACAGTTTTCACCAACAACATCATCTTCTGTGTAACCGGTTATTCGTGAAGCAGCTTCATTGAAAACTATTATGTTACATTCTTTCCCGATGACGGCTATTCCATCGGGGATAATTAAAACTTCCTTCCCTCTGTCGATTACTTTTTTAACGTCCATTTTTCATCCAAGTAAGATTTTCACATCTGCAATATTGCAAAATTCTTGCACTAATGGAAGGCATTGCAAATTAATACTGCAATAATGCAATTAACAAGCGAAAAAAAGTTCGAAAATCAGCATAAAACGAATCTTTTTATAGGCATCGATTTTGCACTATTAATAACAATAATTGGAGATTAAGCGTGTATTTTAATCCTGATTGTATTCCTTGTGTAATAAATCAAGCACTTAGAGCCGCAAAACTGTTTACAAACGGCAATAAAAATCTTCAGCTAAAAATTCTTAAGGAGGTCTGTGAAGAAGTAAAAATAATAAATGAAGTTTTCACGGCACCTCATTTTTCAGCGGTTATTCAGGAAATTGTGGAAAAGAATGTTAAGAATGAAAATCTCTATAAAGAATTAAAAGAGAAAAACATAAAAATTGTTGAACAATTTCTTCCGCTTCTTCAAAAGAAGATGGAAGATGCTGAAGATAAACTTGAAGAGTCAATTAAGATTGCAATTTTGGGAAACACAATTGACGTTGGTGCAAATCCTAATTTTGACATAAGAGACGAGATTGAAAATTATACCTCGGAAGATTATTCGCCGGTTAATATAGAGCAATTAAAAAACAGTCTTCGAAATGCCGGATCAATTTTATACATAGGCGATAATTATGAGGAAGCTTTGTTTGATAAGTTTCTGTTAAAAGAACTTGATGAAAAAGATGTGACATTTGCTGTTCGTTCAAAACCAATTTTAAATGATATCACATATGATGACGCAGTAAAATTAGGCATTGATAAAATCAGCAAGGTAATTGAAAGCGGAAGCAGAATCGGCGGCACTGATTTGAATTATTGTACAAAAGAGTTTATTGAAAAATTTAATAGTGCCGATGTTGTTATTTCCAAGGGGCAAGGAAATTATGAAACATTGCTGGACGAAGCTCGCCCGATCTACTTTCTCTTCAAAGTAAAATGTGAAGCGATTGCCGAACGCTCCAAGTCACCAATTGGTAGCAGCGTTATTTATTACAACAACTCTACCGCACAAAATTAAAATGGTAAGTAAAGAAACTAAATATGATGAAAGATTTGTTGATGTGGATTTTATTGAAAAGTATGAGCACGGGCATCTGAAAATGCAAAGGAATTTTGCTAAGAAATACATCGATAAACTTAAGGAGAAAAATTTCCACTTAGGAAGAATACTCGATACCGGATGCGCTTGTGGTGAAATGCTGATTTTAATAGGGAAGGAGTTTGAAAACTCAACATTAACGGGAATCGATATTTCAGATAATTTTATTTACAGAGCAAAAGGAAAAGCCATACAATATGAACTTGATGATAGAGCAAAATTCATTAAGGCAGATGTTCACAATATTCCGTTCCCGGATCATTACTTCGATGTAGTAATCAATACAAATATGTTGCACATTGTTGAAGACCCAATACGAATGTTAAATGAAATCGAAAGGGTATTAAGCAGCGACGGGATTTACTTTCTTGCGGATATTAGGAAAAGCTGGCTGAGCATTTTAGAAAAAGAAATTAAAAATGCATACACCGTTAATGAACTGAGAGAACTGATTAATAAATCAAATCTGCGTAAAGGAATTGAGCAAACAAACTTGCTGTGGTGGAAATATGAGTCAAATTAATAATTCACTATTAAACAAAAACAGACTTTTATGAATATCTCAACAATCCAAAATAACAGCACAAAATTGCTTTCGATTTTTTTATGGTTTGTAGCAATTCATTCGTTTGTAGTTGGAGTAGGATTAATTGTGCTTCCGTTACCTCTGCTGAAATTTTTCGGTTACGGAGTTTGTGCGGAGAGATTTTTTCCGTCGCAAGGCGGAGTCTTCCACATTGCAATGGCTGTCGGTTATGCAATGGGTGCATATAATTTGAAAAGTTACGAATGCTTAATAATCTTTTCTATTATTGTGAAATTTATGGCTACGGTTTTTCTTTTCACCTATTTCTTTTTGGTCAGCTCTATTTGGTTGGTGCTTCTCTCAGGCATCTCAGATTTCTTAATGGGTTTGATAGTCTTAATTCTCTATCGTTTTGCGAAGAACGCCGGTGAGTTATGAGTCTATATAATAAAGATAGAACCATCTTGATAATTGGTGCTACAGGATTTGTAGGTAGACATTTGCTCGATGACCTCAAAGATGAATACAAAATTTACGCACTAGCAAGACGTTCACGAATAGAGTCGCATATTCCTTATCACAAGAATGTTCAATGGCTTCAGTGCGATATTGCAAATAAACAAAGGTTAACCGAGGTAAAAGATTTTCTGCTTGAAAACGGCGGTGTTGATTACATTTTTCATTTAGCTGCTTATTATGATTTTACTTATAAAGATAACCCCGAATATAAAAGAACAAATGTTGAAGGAACAAAAAATGTACTTGAGTTGGCGAAGGAGCTAAACGTAAAGCGATTTATTTTTATCAGTTCATTAGCCGCTTGTGAATTTCCGCCAGATGGTCAAGTAATTACAGAAAGAACTTCCCCGGATGCGGAATTTGCGTATGCAAAAAGCAAAAAAATCGGTGAAGAACTTACACAAGAATACTCAAATTATTTTCCTTGTACGGTTGTAAGATTGGCAGCTGTCTTCAGCGATTGGTGTGAGTACGCCCCTCTGTATAAATTTTTAACAACTTGGTTATCAAAAAAATTGGAATCGAGAATACTTGCTGGCAAAGGAGAATCCGCCGTTCCATATTTACACATAAACGATTTAATAACTCTATTCAGAATAATCATTAAAGAAGCAGATAATCTTTCGCGGTTTGGAATTTACAATGCAAGTCCGAACGGTTCCGTTTCTCACAAAGAATTATTCAAAATAGCAACTACTTATTACTACGGTAAATCTTTAAAACCGATTCACTTGCCGAAGCCGTTTATCTATCCAGCATTATCTTTAAGAAATATCATTTCTCATTTCACAAGCGACGAACATTTTGAAAGATTTTGGATGATAAAGTATGTCGACAAAAAACTAAAAGCCGATTCTACACAGACACAAATCGCATTAAGGTGGCAGCCT
>DSBF01000460.1 GCA_011049495.1 Ignavibacteria bacterium | reverse complement strand
CTTTTTCTCAGATTCTGCTCCAAGATCTTCGGCTTTTTCTTGCGCACTTGGTTCTTCTGTTGGAGTTTGTTTTTCATCAACTCGTTCACCGCGTTTTTTCTGAAACTCGGAAATTTTTCTATAATGTTTCTCAGCAGATTCAATATCCTTACGGAATTTATCGTTTACATCGCTGATCATTTCATCGGTAAGCAAAGACATATGAGATTTTACGTCATATCCCTTCTGCTTTAGAAATTCAACAATCGTATCGGTTGCTAAATTATACTCTGAAGCAAATTTGTAAATTCTAAGTTTCTTAGTTTTTTCTGCCATAAAAGATCACCCGGGAATTAGTCCAATTGGCTAATTATTCTTCTTCTTCAAATTGATTTTTAAGTATTTCTAAAATTGCATTTGCTGTTTCTTCGGTTATACCTTTAATTTCCTTTAGCTTATCAGCACCGGCAGTAAGAACTTCAACCGCCGTATCATATCTATTGTTAATTAATAGGTCAACCACTGTATCACCTAATTCTTCACGAAGTTCAACAAGTTCTATATCACCTTCATATTCTTCAAACGGTTTTTCTTCTCTAATAACTTCAATATCGTATCCTGTTAATTTCATTGCCAATCTAATATTAACACCGCTGCGACCAACGATAAGTGAAACTTGGTCACTATCTGCAGTAACAATGCATTTATTTTCTTCTTCATCCAGTTCAATTGATTTTAGTTTTGCAGGTGAGAGTGCCCGCTGAATATAAATTACCGGATCATCGGAATAATTTATTACATCAATATTTTCGTTATTTAATTCACGAACGATTGCATGAATACGAACTCCTTTCATACCAACGCAAGCGCCAACGGCATCAATTCTTTGATCTTGAGATTCAACCGCAACTTTAGCTCTTTCACCGGGTTCACGTGCGATTCCCTTAATCTCAATTACGCCATCATATATTTCCGGAATTTCAATTTCAAATAGTCTTCTTAAGAAAGTATTGTCTGCTCTTGAAACTATAATTACAGGCCCGTTCGGAGTTTTCTTAACTTCTTTGATAACGGCACGAATAGTATCACCTTTACGGTATTTTTCTCTCGGTATTTGTTCATAGCGGGGAAGCAAAAGTTCATTTTTATTATGATTGACAAGAACATCATTTCTTCTCACCTGGTAAATATCACCAACTACTATATCGCCAATCATTTCGCTGTATTCGTTATGAATCAATTCTTTTTCAATTTCGCGAATTCTTTGATTCAAGCTTTGTCTTGCTAAATTAATTAATCTTCTTCCAAATGCTGCGAGCGGAATTTTCTCTACAAAATCATCACCGACTTCTAATTCGTCTTCATTCCCTTTTTCGTTAACTTCATCTATGCTAATCTCCAGGTTCGGATCTTCAACTTTGTCAACAATAGTTCTTTCAAGAAAAATTTCGATATCTCCCTTATCCATATTAACAACCACATCATAATTTGCATCAGGCCCAAATTTTTTCTTAACAAGCAGCCCAAAGATTTCTTCAATGATGCCGGCAAGAACATCTCTATCTACACTTTTTTCTCTTGCCATCGCGGCGAAGGATTCAACTATCTCAGTATTCATTTTTTTATCTGCCTCCGTGATCAAAAACTAATTTGTACTTTTGCTTCTTTTATTTTATTGAATGGAATTAATATTTCTTCTTTACCGAAAAGGAACAACAAATTTTCATCTATGATTTGAATAAGTTTACCTTTTAGTTGTTTCAATTCTTCATCCACTTCGTATTTAATTATAAAATTTCTATTAAGGTGTTTTGTATATTGTTTGAGATATATTAGCGGACGATCAACACCAGGCGATGACACATCGAGTCGATAATTCGATATTTCATCATCTACTGTGTCGAAAAATTCATGAATTACACGGCTTATTTCAGCACAGTTTTCAGTAGTAACGCCGGCTTCATTATCGACAAAAATTTCAAAAACCAATTGTCTTTTATCACCACGAATGATTAATTCGATGAAAAAAAAACCGAGGGACTCAACAATTTTCTTTATTTCGGATTCTATGTGTTTTTTATCGATACTCATAAAACAAAAATCGCCCACAAAGGGGCGAATTAAGAATATTAAATTTAGCATTAAAAACAGGAATTATCAAGGTAATTCCTGCATAAAATTACTTCAAAAGCAACATTTTACGGGTTTGTGAACTATGACCGCTTTCTAATCGATACAGATAAAGACCTGATGAAAGGTTAGATTTTACATCAAAATTGACATTATACTTGCCCGGAGATAGAATTTCATTCACTAAAACTTTAACCTCTCGCCCTAATACATCATATATTTTCAAAGTAACAAGATCCGTTTCGGCAATTTCGTATTCGATGCTGGTTGTAGGATTGAACGGGTTGGGATAATTTTGTTTTAATGAAAATTTATACTGAATTTCATCATCTGCTGCACTTGCAAGAATATCGTAACTAACAATTTTAATATCATCAATATACCATCCGTCAATTACACGGTAATTGTCGGAACAAAAAGAGAATCTTATTAGAATATTTTTATCGATAAAATCACTTAGATCAATTTCCTGCTGCTGCCATGAAAAAAGAGAACCATAGTATATCGGATCACCCAAATTAATTCCAGTATTAGGAAAATAAAAAGCATTATCTGCCGGGTGAGATAGATTCCCTCCAACCACATTCCATGAACTTCCTCCATCAGACGAAATTTCAATGAAACCACCGTCATAAGCGTTTTCAATGTGATATCTTGTTTGGAAATAAAGAAATGCGTTCCCAAAATCCGTTAATTCAATTTCATCACGAAGTGTTAAAGTAGTGTAACTTGAATTTGAGTAAAAACCATCCCTGCTGTTTGTATAAGAATAATTACCAACCGAAGAATATTTACTTGTTTTTTCCCATTGATCATTAACTCCTGCTGATACCCAATAACGCTCTAAACTATCTGCTTTATCTTCAAAAAGAATATTGGGATGACCGATTCTAACATTCAAAGTATCTTTTCTTCTAAGCAATCCATCTTGCCGAATGGAAAACTCAAAAGATGCTTTTGCCGCCGGTGGAATGATATTAGAAAATTCAACAACAAAGCCCTTAGACAAAATATTTTTTTGTGATTCTAAAGTTTCGAAACTAAGAAAATTATCCGATACGACAGAAGCAAAATCATTTAAGGATTTGATCTCAACATCAAAGTTTCCTGATTCATCTAATCCTTTATTTCTAACAATAGGATAAATATTTACTTGATCTCCCGGTAAAAGGAATTCTTTGCTTATATGCATATCAATAACTACCGGGTAGCCGCCGACAATATTTGCATAATATAAATTAGGATAAAGATTTTCTTCGGCTAAGGGAATTATTCTGTGCTCTGGAGGCCAAAACCCATCATCAAAACCGCCAACTTCCGGAGTCATTGCAAAGATTTTATCTCTTCCCGGTTCGCCATCATACATATAATCATCGCTGTTGCCCCGAGTAGAGTAATTGACAGTTTGCATGTCCGTACCGGCTAAGTAATTATTTTTAGTAACCATATCGTCTGTAAATTCTCTAAAAATATTTGAATCGGGAGACTCAGTTTGAATTGCGCCGTATGGGAATATCAGCAAATTGCTGTATGTATGATAATTAAGGCAAGCACGGATTTTTCTATTATTTAAAAAATCCTTTATAGCGACTAATTCCGGTTCGGAAAAAGGTTCCACTCCACGATATGTATCGGAAGAAGGATTTGTTGACGAACCCCCATTAGGAGCATTCCAATACTCATAAGGTCCGTAATTTCTATTTAAGTCAACACCGAAAGTATTATTGCCGTTAACACTTCGATTTTTTCTCCACATCCCGCCGCCATCGGGTCGAATATTTTCATTATGCCGATAACCATCAGGATTAACAACCGGAATAAAATAAAGAGCCCTGTTATTAAGTAAATAATTTACTTCATCGTTTGTTTCGTAATTATCAATAAGGTATTGAATAAAGTAAAACATCTGCATCATACTTTCGGGTTCGCGTGCGTGATGTAATGCTGTATATAATACTTCGGGTTCGTCTTCGTCTAAATTCGGATTAACCGAGACTTTAAATGAAACAATTTCTCTTCCTTCATGAGATTCACCTAATATTTGCAAATCACCTACTAAGTGTGGATAATTATTTAATAGTTCTTCAATTTTGTTATAGATTTCTGATAAAGTATAATAACCACCCATACTTCCTAAATCAAAATTTTTCACACCATAATTGATTGCGGTTTGATTAAGTTGTCCGGCTTTTTCCGATGGAGTAAGTTTTTTAAGTTCAGAATAATATTTGTACCAATCATCGATTAAAACTTCCATCTGAATATTAAGCTGCTGCATTTGCAAATACTCAGTATCTGAAACAAAGAAAGAAATACCGCCATCTTTAGTACGGTGAGCATGATCGAGAGCTATTCCTAAATCAGCAATAAGATTAATTGTATTTTGATTGGGATAAACTTTAACCTGTTTATAATTTTCGGAAGAAAACAGAGACAAGCTAATTAAAAAAAAGAACATCACAGAAAAAACAAAACGGAACATAATAACCTCAAGATTTAACGAATAAGTTCAATTGAAAGCGGATACCTATAATGATAACCATCATTAGATTTAATAGCAGCAACAACAACCATAATAAAGTTAAAGAAAAACAACGCGATTAATATTGGGATACCGACTAAAATTATACTGAGCAATAGAGCAGCTAATGCATAAATAGTAATAGAGATTTGGAAATTAAGAGATTCTTTTCCTTGTTCATTAACAAACTGGTAAACATTTCTTTTAATTAACCAGATTACTAAAGGTCCGATAATATTTCCGAACGGAAAAATAAAAAATGCAAATGCAGAAATATGACATAGCATTCCCCACATTCTTTCGTCTTTTGATAGAGAAGTATCCATAATTTCACCTTACGTTTTAATTGGTTACGATTAACTTTTGTTAACTAATCTGAAAATATACTTTGGTGCGTATATTGTCAACAAAACTCCGCGTGCGAGCATAAAAGAAATCATTGCAAACCACAAAGCATCATTACCGAGTTTATCAACTGTTAAATAATAAACCGGGAGAAAGAAAATCAATAAACTTATTAGCATAGAATTTCGCATAGGTTTAGTCGCAGTAGCACCGATAAAAACACCATCCCAAATGTAGCATATTGAATTTGAAATCGGTGCAATTAAAGTCCACAAAAAATAAACAGAAGCCAGATTAATTATATCAATTTTATCCGTATAAAAAGAGAGAATTTCTCTATCAAAAAAGAAATAGATAACAGATAGAACTAATCCAAGTCCTAAACCCCAATAAAATGAGTACTTAACTGTATGAGATAGTTTTTCTTTATTGTTTGCGCCAATATATTTTCCTACTAAACTTTCGGCGGCAAAAGCAAAACCATCAACACCGTATGAAAGTATCATCCAAAGCTGAAGTAAAATTGTGTTTGCGGCAAGAATTTCGGTCCCAAAATCAGCCGAGACCGCAGTAAAGAATGAGAATGCAAATATTAATGAAAGTGTTCTTATAAAGATATCAAAGTTAACCGAGAAAAATTTTTTAATTGGTTCAACATCGAGTATTTTCTTTATTACTAATGAAGCAGTATAGCTTTTATACTTTTTTAGATATAGTATAATTGCTATTAGTAAACCTGAATACTGAGCACAAACGGTCCCTAATGCTACGCCGTCAACATTCATCCCATAACCATAAATGAACAAAAAATTAAAACCAATATTGAGAATATTCACCAGCAAAGTTAGAATCAACGGATACTTTGCATTCTGCATTCCCAAAAACCATCCGTGAAAAGCATATAAAGATAAAGTTGCCGGTGCGGCAAAGATTCGAATGTCAAAATATGTTCTTGCATACATTTCTACATCGGCTTCAGCTTTTACAAGAATGAAACTAAGCTCTTTTATGAAGTACTGCAATCCGAAAATTAAAATGGCTGATGCAACAGCAACAGAAAGTGAACGTGCCAATACAAGTATAATTTCGTTGTTGTTCTTTCTTCCAAAAGCTTGAGCCGTTAGACCGGTTGTTCCCATTCTAAGAAAACCGAAGCCCCAATAGATAAAATTGAAAATCATTGAACCGACAGCAATGGCACCGAGGTAGGATACTTTTTCGAGATGCCCTACAATTGCAGTATCGACCGAGCTTAATAGAGGAACCGAAAGATTACTTAGAATATTCGGGATTGCAAGTCGAAGAATTTTTTTATTCATCACAAATCAATTATTTGAATAT
>DSBF01000509.1 GCA_011049495.1 Ignavibacteria bacterium | reverse complement strand
GTGGGATATCTCTACGGCCTTTATCTGGCCTGATTGTCAAAGGGGGCGTTTCAAGCGCTCCCTTTTTTCATTTGTAAAGCACTACAAGTTGCAGAAAAACTTTTGACTTATTAAAGCCGATCAGTAGAATAGGGTTTTACAACAGGATGAAAGGAAAGACTATGCAAATCACTGAAATCTTAAGTTGGATCGGGACAGCTACAGGCATCGTTGTAAGTGTTCCCCAGATCATTAAGTCTTACAGGACCAAGGACGTGGAGGATGTCTCCGCCCTGACCTATATTCTGCTTCTGATCACCGGAATCTGTTATTTCTTCCGGTCGATCTTTATTCATGAGATCCCTTTTGTCTTTTATTATTCTTTTGTGATTTTGACGAGTCTTGTTCAATTGGCCCTGATTTATAAATACCGGCCGAAAAAAAGAATATAATCTTGCGAGGTGATGCATATGAAAAAAATAGCAATCATAATAACTCTTATCCTTGTCGCCGTACTCATCGGGCTTTTCTTGCTTTTGAGACCTGAAAAAGAGATGACTCACACGATACAGGGAAAAGATGACATGGAGCAGGACACCTATCCCATTCAGGAGATCTTCTTTTACTTTGAGGTGGGAAACGGAGAGCTGTTAGCCACATCCACAGGAAAACTGGGAATGCAATCAGAGCGGGCCTCTGTCTTTGTCCCTCCGGGTGGCGGGTCGGAAGAACCATGCGAGTTTACAGTCACAGAATCGGATGATCACCATATCATCCTGACCGACGGGACAGTAACAACCGCCTACTACCTCTACCGCTTTGAAAATAGTGAGAGCAGGGATGCGTTTCTCATCAAGTATGAAGAGGGGAGACTCTTTTCTCTTTACCGCTACGACAGAGAGGTGAATGCTTTAAGCGAGGTCCCAAGGCATGATGTAATCTTCGCATCTGAAGAGGCTTTTCAGCAGGCGGAATTTGACGGAACGGTGATTACCTTATCAGACGGCAGCCGGTATCGCTTTGACGGAAAGGTCTTTGCAAAAAAAGAGAAAAAAGAGGGCTTCGAGGGGACATGGCTACTTCGCAGTAAGGAGGACGAAGATTTTTTCGATGTCACCATCGTTAAAAAGGAAGATCTCTACTACGGCTATTACACAGCGGTCACCCGGGACGGCAGGCGTATCGATGCTCTGACCGTAGAGGATGATCCCTCCTTTACCTTTCCCGTCTCATCCGGAGAAGAAATCCTCACGGAATTTACCACGGGCTACTCAGGAGAAACCGGCACGGTCAAACTGACTCTCAAAGGGGAGCACCTCTCTTGGAATGTCACTCAGCCCCCGGCCGGGCTGTACTATTTCCCGCTGAAGGCGGAGCTGGTGAGGAGCGTCAAAATAATTTAAAAAAAGCTAAATATAATGCAACATATTTAAAATTAATCCGTATAAAATAGGGGATGGTTGGTTATTCGTTATCGGGTAATGTTATGTCTGTTGCTGTTTTTTCGAAAGTTCCGTTAGTTTTAGACTTCTGTAAAAAAAACTTTTCCCATCTTCAACTCACCTTGGCACAGAATGAAAAGGGATTAAAATCAGTTTTAAGGGATTCTGAACCATACCGGTCTTATGCTGTTGATTTGTGTCATTTCCCCGGGTCAATTGAACAGAATTTTCTACAATTAAAGCAAAAGAAATTGATCTTAATCATTGATGCCGACAAAATCATCAATCCGGCTATTGGGGACAAGCATAATATCAAAGCCCTCGTCTCCAAGGGGGACCATGTTGGAAATATCTGTTTTGCTGTGGAGAGTGTCCTTCGGGGGGATTCTTATGTCAGCAATAAAATAATTGATATGTTTAAAGGAGTATTTCCGCCGGAGCTTGCGTTTTCTAAAAGGGAGATCGATGTTCTCTATTTATTAGGCTCCGGATTTCGTCCCGGAAAAATTGCAGAGATGTTGCATCGGAGTGTGAAGACGATTGACACTTATAAAGCTCGCCTCATTGAGAAGCTGGGTCTTGCCGACAGTGATGAATTGTATACCTATGCTGTTTCTTTTCAAAACCGTTACATAAAAATTGAATCTCTTTTAGGGCTTGAAGAATAGGATTAGGGGTCGCGTCTTGTATTTAGTATTATAAAAGAATGAGGGAGAAAGAAGAGGGAAGCCGTTCTTATTGCGATGCTCGGAATATGTTTTTTATTAATGGGTTGTTCTTGATACCTTGATGAGCATAATACTAAATACAAGACGCGACCCCTAAAAATCAGGGGATTGCCTGATTGACAAAGGAATTCAGTTAAATAACATAGATAAGAACATTCATTCCTTGAGCGCGCAGAAAGGGAAGAAAGGAGGTGAGAAGATGGTATTGCTTGAGTACCAAGATGAGAAAAAAAGCAGCTCTAAGAAAAGCAGTGTTATTGTCCTTGAAAAAGGGGCTGTCTTTAGTCACCATGAAGAGCCGAATTTTTGCGGACTATGTGCCTTTTGTAATCCGATAAAAGGTTCAGCTGAAATGGTGCATTAAAGAACTGATAAGGGGTATAGTAAAGCTATGCCCCTTTCTTAAAGGGGGACGTGATGAAATTATCTAAATATAATGAGTATGTTGATTTTGGTGATGAAGTAATAATCTTTAACATGACTTCGAGGGCTTTGATACTAATCAGCAAGGATGAATTTGATATTATCAGGAGCAATCCCAAATCATCATTTATCAATGAGAAAACAACTGAGAAGCTTCGGAATAATAATATACTGGTAAACAAGAGCCTTAATGAAGAAGATGTGTTACTTTATAACATCAATAGGTGGAAGCATAATCAAAAGGTTTTGTCATTATTCATTTCTTTTACATCTCAGTGCAATTTGCAATGCAGCTATTGTTATCAAGATAGTTCGAACAAGAAAAATACTTTTCTGAGCCTGGATAATTGGAAAATTATATTTTCACATATAAAAAGAAAACTGACAGCCCAAGATATAAGGGAAGTCAGTATAGTTTTGTTTGGAGGCGAACCCACGTTAAATATGGATATTCTAATACAAGCAGTAAATGATGTGCATAGCTTAAGAACAAAACGTACGAGTGTTAATATGGCTCTGATAACAAACGGGACTCTTATCAACAACGATAAACTTTTGAGTGTTATTAATAATATTAATATGATTCAAATTACACTTGATGGTGTAAAGGATATTCATGACAAAAGGCGAGTTTATCGTAATGGTTTGGGAACGTTTGATATTATTATGAATAATTTAAAATTACTACGCGACAATTATACTAATGATGTTCTCATCAGGTGTAATGCTGATAAAGAAAATTTTGAATCTATAAAATTATTGTTTGATTATTTAAGGCAAGAGTCACTCTTTGATCTTATAACAGGTGTTGATATTGGGCATGTTTATTCCTCTCAAGAAAATATTAAAATGAATAAATGTGAAACATTGCTGAGTAAAGAAGGGGATGAGAGGATAAAGGAGTTATTTGACTATGCTGTGAAAAAAGGATACCGGATAAGTCGGAATTATGTCAATGGACCTTGTATGGGTTTAGCAATAAATGGATATGCGATTGATGAAAATTTGAATATTTATAGTTGCCCCGGATTTCTATATGAAGAGCCTGAAGGGATGATTGACCATACTGGCGGTATAGAGATAATACATAATAGATGGTTTGACATAATCAATGAAGTACCACGCCAATGTCTCGCTAATTGTAAATATGTACCGATATGCTATGGGGGATGCAAATGGATGGCAAAAGAAGGAGAACGAAAATGCAATAAAGAGTTTTATGACCGTCATTTGAAAGATTATTTAAAATTGTATGTTAATGCAAATTATGCGAATGAAATAGAAAAGGAAAGTTTATGCTGAGCATAAACGAGGTAACGAAAGTATTTCCTAATGGGAAGAAAGCGAATGATTCGATTTCGCTACAAATAGAGTCAGATCAAATTGTGGGACTGGTGGGGCCCAATGGAGCCGGCAAAACTACTTTAATCCGTCAAATTCTCGGCCTGCTCAAACCAACAACCGGAACTATTCTTGTTGAAGGAAACGATTTGGTAAGGATGAAAGATAATTACTTCGGATATGTTCCTCAAACCCCATTAGTTTTCCAATCACATACAATTAGAGAATTGATTCAATACACCCTTAAGCTGAAAAAAGTAATGGATAATAAAAAGGCTCATAATATTTTGAATCAACTCTATTCAATATTTAATATTAATAAATGGGAAAATATGTATGGCTATCAGCTTTCAGGAGGCCAACTAAAAATAGTTATGTTAGTTATTGCTATTTGTCAAATGCCAAGCATTTTAATACTTGATGAGCCGTCCAATATGCTTGATGTTGTAACAAAAAAGAAATTGTGGCAATTCTTAAAAGAAAGCAAAATGACAGTTTTCCTTACAAGCCATGACATAAAAGAAATCAGTGTATTGTGTGATTATATATATTTTTTACAAGAGGGGAAAATAGTATTCAAAGGAAATAAACAAGAGATACCTCAAGTTAATCAGCTACCTGTTACATTAAAGATCAAGGTGAAAGAAAAAATCCCTGAAGAATTACTGAATAATTTTATAATTTCCGATTCGAGAGATGGTCTAATCACAATATTTTCTAAAGATATCAATGAAATTTTGATATTAATAGGAAGTTTACGAAGATATACCTTCGAGTATTTATCTTTAATCGCTCCAGATTTTGACAATGCCATTGAGTTAATAATGGAGGAATTTTATGAATAGGCTTTTCCAAGCAATTCTTTTTGAATTTCGTGCGTTTCGAGTTTTTAAGATACAGATTTTAATCAGCTTATTTATCATGCCCTTGTCCTATATGCTCATAATTTTGCTAAATACAGGCGGGAACCAACAGATATCATTATACCTGTTGACTGGTTTTGTTGTGGCATCATTAATAGGTACCTATGTCAGTTTGTTAGGCTTAAGAGTGAGTAATCTAATGATGCCGGAAGTTCTGGAAATGTATGCCGCTTTCCCTATAAAGATGAGAACGGTTGCATTATCATATTTAATCACATACAGTCTTTATGTCTTACCACAGATAATAGTAGCCTCGATTATTATAGCTGTTATCAGTTTGTCATCTATCGCTTGGGGCCTATTTGTTTTTAATGTTATACTGACAATGATAACACTGAGTGGGTTTGGAGTGTTTCTTGGTTTTGTCTTTAAAAATTATTTTGTGGCTCAGGGAGTATTACCATTATTATCTTGGATATTTTTATTTATTACACCTTTGTATTATCAAGCTAAAAGTTCAATATTTTTCAGTATTAATCCGTTGAATTCATGCGTTAAACTGCTGAGACACTCGATTGGTTTGTGTGAAGGAGTTATTATTTGGGATTATGTATATTTGATTGGCTTAATTATAATTTTGAGCTTCTTTGTTAATAGGAAATTACTGAGGCTCTATCTTCTGGAAAAGCGTTTTTGAAAGGAGTTATTAGCATGAGAACATTGGTTTTGATGATGGTTTTTATTGGCTTAAGTCTTGCGGGGTGTGTAAATAATAATGGTGAAATTGAACAGGTTAAAAATGGCTATAATCCTGAAGAAGGGACTGTTAATGTTCAGATTCAGAAGAAAAAAAACATACCAGGATTATCATCGATGAATCCGCAATCCGCAATGGGCATCTACAACAATATGATTTACTACGCTCTTGATAAGCAAACAGCATATGAAATCGTATTTGAGAACATAGAGGGCTCTCATGAGAAAAGCATATTGATCAATAAAGGAAAGGGCCCAGGTGAAATTGTTCAAATGCTTGCCCTTGTGGTTAATGACAAAAAAATATATGCAGCAGATGTTGCCATGCAGCGTGTCAGCATTTATGATTTGAAAGGAAATTATATAAATGATTACGATCTGACAAATATCGGCGATATGCCGGCAACCATTGCCATCATGAATGATAAATTGTATATGACGTGTATGTTAAAAAAGAAAATCATCAAAATTGATTTGAATACAATGTCCGTAGAGAGAGCAATCGAGTATGAGGAGAAAAAGGAAATTGAAGTCGGCGGCGAAGTCATTGCCGGAGGAATCCGGGTTGATAAAAATCAATTAGTCTATGTCTTTATGGATTACCCGATTCAGTTTGAGATCTACAATACGGATTTGGAATTAAAAAAGATCGTTACGAAGAAAAGCCGGGAAAAAAAGAATTTAGTCTGGGGTATGAGTGGAAATATCGTAGGAGATATGGCCGCTATGTCATTTTATGCGGGAAAAGACTGTTACTATGTTCCGACAGGTTATCATATAGGCGAAAAGCAAGAACCGTT
>DSBF01000512.1 GCA_011049495.1 Ignavibacteria bacterium | reverse complement strand
ATTTTGATTGCAATATCTAATGCTTGATCATTAATCAAAAACGGTGGCGTATCATCCATTTCATAAGTACAAACTGTTTCTCTTTTAATACGATAAATAATTTCTTTCTTCGTTTTGAATTCCATTAACGCGGTGCCGTCATACTCTCCAAGTTCGGAAAGTGTCGGGCGCATGTGTCTCAATATTTCCGCATCGTATTCTTCACTGTATTTTCCGGCGGGACACCGGCAGAATAATTTCTTGTCAGTTAGTAATTGTTGATGAATTTCCAATCCCGACTTAAAACCAACTTCGGCATAATCTTCGGGAGACATTTCTTCGAAGGGTTTGAATATGAAGGATTTCATTAATTGTCCTAATGTTTCAATAAAAGATAATGAAGTATAATAACTTACTCAGGTAAGATAAAATTAGCAAGAATTTGGAGAAAGATTAACTACAACAAATTACTTGCAAGTTCTGCAAGCTCGGAACGTTCGCCTTTTTCCAAGTTAACATGTGCATAAAGTTTTTGCCCTTTAAAGTGATCAATCAAATAGGACAATCCATTTGAAAGTGTGTCGAGATAAGGATGATCAATTTGATAAATGTCCCCTGTAAGGACAATCTTGGCGCCTTCCCCGGCACGTGTGATAATTGTTTTTATTTCATGAGGTGTTAGATTCTGTGCTTCATCAACGATAAAATAAATACGCTGTAAACTTCTTCCACGGATATAACTTAACGGTTCAACCACAAGTTTCTCTTCCTTTATCATCGTGGTAATTGCTTGATGATTTTTATCCGTTTCTTTGTATTGATCTTGAATTACTTTTAAGTTATCCCACAACGGCTGCATATACGGTGCGAGTTTGCTTTCAACATCACCCGGTAGATAACCGATGTCTTTATTACTCAATGGAATAATCGGGCGTGCGATATAAATTTGTCTATAATATTTTCGAACTGCAAGCGCGCCTGCCAAAGCTAATAATGTTTTGCCGGTTCCGGCTTTTCCTGTAAGTGAAACAAGGGGAATACCCGGGTTAATTAACGCATCTACCGCGAAAGTTTGCTCGGCATTTCGAGGAAGTATTCCATAAGTCGGTTGCTTATCAACTTTTCTAAATATTTCTTCTTCTTGATTATATTTCGCTAACACTGATCTGTTAGAATTTTTCAAGATGAAATACTTGTTTGCAACGACTTCAGTTTTAATTTTCTTAAATATACTTTTTGCAGAAACTTCAAAAGGAGATTGATAGAATTTTTGTAAAAGTTCATCGTCGAAAGATTCAACAATTTCTTTGCCGCTGTAAAGTTCGTCAATACTGCCGACTCTGTCTGTTGTGTAATCTTCGGCAAGAATTCCCAATGCTTTTGCTTTCATTCGGAGATTGACATCTTTGGTGACAAGAATTATTTTTTCTTTTGAATTGCCTTCTAATTGTAAATCATATGCAGCACTTAAAATTCTGTGGTCGGGATTATCTTCTCTAAAAACTTGACGAATTTCGGCACTCAATCCTTTTGTAATTACAATGCGAACCTTTCCTTTCCCTTTCCCAAGAGAAATTCCGCCGTTAAATAATGTACTCCCTGTAATTGAATCGAGGGTACGTGCAAACTCCCGCGCATTAATGTTAATAACTTGACTTCCTCTTTTGAAGTGATCAATCTCTTCAATCACGGCAAGTGGAATTACAATATTATTTTCTTGGAATTGATTAATACATGTTGGATCGTGAAGAATGACGTTGGTATCTAAAATGAAGGTTTTGGGAGATTTAGTTTTAGCCATAATGTAATGTATAGAACTGTTTGGTGAATAATCTAAAGTTTATTTACAACTCAACTTAATAAATTTGTAAACTAATTCGTACAATATTTTTATTGGGACTTTCTTGTTTCAACAATTATTAAAATCCAACCGACTAAAAAACTCACCCCGCCAAAAGGTGTAATCATTGCAAAAAATTTGATTCCCGTTACGCTGTAAATGTATAACGAAAATGAAAAAAGTAATATTCCAACTGTAATAAAAATAAATGATCGCAAAAACTTATAGTTAGATAATGCCAATACTAGCAAAACAACGGAATGAGTTAAGTGATATAAAACACCGGTTTTGTAAGTTTCAAGCATTTTCTCGGGAAGTGAGTTACTCAAACCATGAGCACCGAAAGCTCCTAGTGCAACACCAAGTAAACCCAAAACTGCCGCGATTGCTATTTGTGATTTTTTGTTCATCTAGTTTCTAATTAACCATATAACTTAATGCCAATAACTTTTTTGTAATTATTAAAATCATTATCAATCGTGTAAATAGGGAACTCGTTTCTTAAGGCAACAGAACAAATTAAAAAATCCGTATTAGATCCTTGAATACCTTTTGATCTACATAAATTAAAATATTCAGCTGCCTTTTCATAATCATGTGTAGTAATATTAAAATCTGGGAATTCCGATAAATAATTTTTCAGAATATGATATTGCTCTTTGGACTTTATTCCCGATAAAATTTCTTGACGAATTGGACCCAACATAACAACAAGCCCTTCTTCTATCAGCGTTGATAGTAATTCTCTATGTTTAATGTTTGATCCAGTTCTTCGAAGAGCAAGAGACCAGATATTTGTATCAACAACAACTCTCAATTTCTGGCTCTCTGTTTTTTATAATCATATTTAGGATCATAATCAATTTTCCCAAAAAGCTCTTTAATTTTTTGCTGTTGCCGTCTAGCGATATATTCCTCAAGTGCTTTAGTAACAGCTTCCTTTTTTGTCTTATGATTACCTAATTTGACTGCCTCGTTAATTAAATCATTATTTAATGCTAAATTTGTAGCCATACTATTTCCTAAAATTTGTTACACATTATTTTACACAAGATTTTACACAGAATCAAAGATATTTGTTCTAATTTATAAAGAGGATAATTTATGCCACTCGAAACAATCAATCCCGCGACCGGTGAATTAGTAAAATCCTTTACCGAAATGACAAAAAAAGAAGTCGATGATATTATTGATCACGCACACGATGCATTTCTATCATGGCAAAATGTAAGTTTTACGGAAAGAAGTAAATTCATGATGAATGCTGCGAATGTTTTAAGAGAAAGAAAAGAAGAGTACGGTAAGATCCTTACTTTAGAAATGGGTAAAACAATTAAACAAGCTATTGCCGAAGTAGAAAAATGTGCTTGGGTCTGCGAATATTATGCAAAGAACACGGAAAAAATTTTAAAGCAAGAACTAATCGAAACAGATGCATCGGAAAGTTATGTACAGTTTGATCCGATTGGAGTTGTACTTGCAGTTATGCCGTGGAATTTCCCGTTCTGGCAAGTATTTAGATTTGCGGCTCCGGCGTTAATGGCAGGAAATGTCGGTATTCTTAAACATGCATCAAATGTGCCGATGAGTGCTTTAGCAATTGAGCAAATATTTTCACTAGCCGGTTTTCCTCAAAATACTTTTAAGACACTATTAATCGGTTCATCGCAAGTAAGTGATATTATTAAAAATCCTAAAGTGAAAGCAGCAACATTAACGGGAAGTGAGTATGCAGGTAAGAAAGTCGCAAGTGCTTGCGGGAATGAATTGAAAAAAACTGTAATGGAGCTCGGCGGAAGTGACCCGTTTATCATTTTGAAAGATGCTAATCTTGATGAAGCAATTAATTCAGCAGTAAACGCACGATTAATAAATAACGGGCAAAGTTGTATAGCAGCTAAAAGATTTATAGTTGTTAAAGAAATTTACGATGAATTCGAAAAGAAGTTTGTAGAGAAAATGAAAAAAGTAAAAATTGGTGATCCAATGAAAGAAGATACAGAACTTGGTCCGATGGCAAGAGAAGATTTATTAATTGAACTTGATGAACAAGTTAAAAAATCAATAAAGATGGGGGCAAAATTACTTTGCGGCGGTGGGAGATTAAATAGACAAGGATATTATTATCCCGCAACGGTTATTGCCGATAGCAAGCCCGAAATGCCTTCTTACGATGAAGAATTATTTGGTCCGGTTGCTTCATTGTTTAAAGCTGACGATGATAATGATGCAATTAGAATCGCAAATGATTCTCCTTTTGGTCTCGGTGCATCTTTATGGTGTAATGATTTAGAGAAAGCAAAATCGTTTGCAACCAAAATTGAATCGGGTTCAGTTTTTATTAACGGTATGGTAAAATCCGATCCGCGTTTACCGTTCGGCGGAGTGAAAATCTCCGGGTACGGACGTGAACTTTCCCATTATGGAATTAAGGAGTTTGTAAATATTAAAACAGTGTGGATTAAATAACTTTGCAAATATTTCAGAAACATTTGTTGTTGGTTCATGAAAAAGTAGCTGAAAGTTAATCGTCAATAATCAATAGAAAATAATAAATGAAAAGATGCGAATGGTGCGGGACTGATCCCCTCTACGTGAAATATCATGATGAAGTTTGGGGAGTTCCCGAACATAATGATAGAAAACTATTTGCCAAACTTTGTCTTGACGGTGCGCAAGCCGGTTTAAGTTGGATTACAATCTTGCGAAAAGAAAAAAATTATTACAAAGCTTTCGATAATTTTGATGCAAAGAAAATGGCAGTTTATGATCAAAAGAAAATAGATGAGCTGTTAAACAATCCCGGCATAGTACGTAATAAATTAAAAGTAAATGCATTTATAACTAATGCTCAGGCATACCTCGAGATAAAAAAAGAGTTCGGGTCATTCGATACATATATTTGGCAGTTCTCTGATTTTAAGACTATTCATAATAAATTCAAGTCTTTAAATGAAGTTCCGGCAAAAACTTCGTTGGCTGAAGATTTGAGCAATGATTTAAAGAATCGCGGATTTAAATTTGTCGGTCCTACAATTGTTTATGCATTCATGCAGGCAATCGGAATGGTTAATGATCACCTTACAGACTGTTTTCGTTATAATGAAGTAAAAAAGTTGAGTTAAGTATTCGAGATGATCAAGTGCACAAATATTCACTGAGTTAATTAAATAATTAGGTAGTTAGGGTTTATTTGTGTATGTTTTGGACAGTATGGCAGTATCTTTAATAAGTAGATGTAGAAATTACCTTCCAATATTTTTAAAGCCTGTCACAACAATCAATATTTTAAAATTTTTATAAGGAGCATCTGTTATGGCAGAGCGCAAACAAGGTACAGTAAAATGGTTCAATAATTCTAAAGGTTACGGATTTATCTCACAAGAAGGTGGAGAAGATGTTTTTGTTCACTTCGATTCAATCGTTGGTGATGGATATAAATCTTTAGAAGAAAATGCAAAAGTTGAATTTACTATTACTCAAGGACCTAAAGGATTACAAGCAGCTGAAGTAAAAATAATTCACTAAGAAAAATTTCTTATTGCAAAAAAAGCCCGTTCATTAGTTTGACCGGGCTTTTTTATTAAACTATAGAAAATATTATTTGTAGTTTTTTGTTGCTGGTATAAACTATTTTTGGTTTGTATTTTTGTATAAATCCTATGAGATAAAAAATGGTAAAAACAGAAAGAATAATTGTAGTTGGCGACAGAGTTTTAATAAAACCTGAAAGCGATTTAGAAAAAACAAAAAGCGGATTATATCTTCCTCCCGGAGTAACGGAAAAGGAAAAAGTGCAAGGTGGATATATTATTAAAGTTGGACCCGGTTATCCAATCCCCAACGCTGCAGATGATACTGAAGTTTGGAAAGAAAAAGAAACTAAGTACATTCCACTTCAAGCAAAAGAAGGTGACTTTGCATTATTCTTAAGACGTGACGCAATTGATATTGAACTTGACAAACAAAAGATGGTTATTGTAAGTCAATCTGCTATTTTATTGTTGCTTCGTGATGAAGAATTGCTTAATTATTAATATTAGGTTTCAAACAAGTACTACTTGTCTATGAGAAGAATATGATTAGCAAAAAAACAATATCGACTATCATTGAACGCCTTAGCGATTTTAAAGAAATTGAAAGAATCATTTTATTCGGCTCTCAAGCGCGTGGGGAGGCTTTATCTAAAAGTGATATTGATCTAATCGTTCTTACAAATTCATTCGAAGATCGATTTGAAGTTTCCAGAAGACTTAGAAAAAGACTGTTAGGAATTGAATATGCTTTTGATATAATTGTAATGACGACAAAAGAATTTGAATTGGATAAAAATATTCCAGGAACAATTTCTAGGTATGCTTCAAGAGAAGGTCAAATTTTATATGCAGCTTAACGAGCGGAAAAACAAATATATTCAGCAATGGTTAGATCTTGCAGAAGAAGATTTGCGTATTGCTGAGTTCACATTTAAAATTTAGCACTTCAGCAAACTTACATATCAAACCAATAAGAAAACTT
>DSBF01000167.1 GCA_011049495.1 Ignavibacteria bacterium | reverse complement strand
GCCTTTTTCATATTCTAATTTTGCACGTTTACCGCTTTCATCTAATACATACTTTACAGCTGTTTCTGGTTCGGGATCAGCTTGTTTTATTGCCCAATCAGCTGCTTCGTCAACATGATTTTTTATTTCCTTTTTGAATTCCTCGTAAGCTAATTCGGTAAGGATTTCTTTTTCGATTAATTTATTCGCAAAAATTTCGTTAGGATCTTTTGTCAGATCTTTCTCAAGTGAATCTTGTGGTCTATATTTTTTTTGATCGTCAGAAGAAGAATGAGATAGTAATCTTACAACATGTGCTTCAATTAAAGCAGGACCTTTTCCTTGTCTTGCATACTTAAATGCAGATTGTGCGGCAGCATTAACTTTAAGGAAATCAGTTCCATCAACTTCCATGCGTAGAAGATTTTCATGCCCTTTCATCATTTCTGCAACAGAATTATTTCTGCCGGAATTTTGTCCTCGAACCGGAACAGAAATAGCCCATTTATTATTTTGAATCACAAAAACGACAGGAAGTTTTTCACGAGAAGCCCAGTTAACTGCTTCGTAAAATTCTCCTTCACTTGTTGTACCTTCACCGGCACTTACGTAAACTACTGTATTTTCACCTCTTTTACGTGCAGCAAGAGCAACGCCAACTGCTTGTAAAAATTGGGTTCCTGTTGGGCTTGATTGTGTAGGTACATTTAATTCTTTAGAGCTATAATGACAAGGCATTTGTCTTCCACCGGTCATAGGATCATCCGCTTTCCCCATTTGTGCGAGAAAAACATCTTCTATTTTTGTACCGAGTGCAAGCATAAAAGCCATGTCTCTATAATATGGGAAAGCCCAATCGACTTTCTTTTTCATTGCTAAACCGAAAGCAACTTGTGTTGCTTCATGTCCCGAACCGGCTATGTGAAAAAAAATTTTACCTTGTCGAAGAAGGTTCATAATTTTATTATCCATTTGACGAGATAACGACATTATTCGAAGTATATTCATCAATTCTTCTTTTGTCATTCCGCCGAATGAATCTATTTTCCCGGTTGGTGCTTTACCGTTTTTCTTATTTGAAGTTTTCTTTTCTTCGGTTAAAGAATCAAGTTTATTATTTCTTGTCATTGATTAACCCTTTTCTAATTATTTACGAATGTCAATGAGTCTTTTAATACTACTTTATATTCATCGTAGTCAAATACTTCTTTGAACTTATTCACAATTTTATTTTTTACTTCATCAATATCTACTTCGCTTCCCAATTCTTTTTGTAGTGATGTTACTTTTTTATCTGTAATTCCACAAGGAATAATTCCGTTAAACAAATTAAGATCGGTATTTATATTAAATGCGAATCCGTGCATTGTTACCCAGCGTGAAACTTTAATACCTATTGCAGCAATTTTTCTATCTTCAATCCAAACACCGGTTAAACCTTCGATGCGATTAGTCGTTAAGCCATAACCACCACAAACGTCTATTATTACTTGTTCAAGATTACGCAGATATAAATGCGTATCCTCTTTCCAATTGCTTAGTTTGATAATGGGATAACCGACTATTTGTCCCGGGCCATGATAAGTTATATCACCCCCGCGGTCAATGTCATATATTTTAATTCCATACTTATTTAAAAAAGTTTCATTACTAATCAGATTTTTTCTATCTGCAGTTTTACCTAAAGTATAAGTATGCGGGTGTTCAAGTAAAAATAAAATATCTTCTATCTCATCAGATGTACGTAATTTAAAGACATCTTTCTGCAAATCCCAAGCTTTATCGTAATCGATAAAATCGAGGTCAATATAATTAAATATTCTATATGTGGATTGCTTCGCCATAAGCTTGTCCCGCTGCTTCCATTATCATTTCAGATAAAGTCGGATGTGCATGTACTGTTTGTAAGATTGTTTCATAAGTTGCTTCCAAAGTTTTTGCAATGCCAATTTCTGCAATTAGTTCGGTTGCTTCGGCACCTATTATATGTGCGCCTAATATCTCGCCATATTTTGCATCAAAAATAATTTTAGTAAAACCTTCACGTTCCCCTATTGCTCCGGCTTTGCCGCTTGCCGAATAAGGAAATTTACCAATTTTAATTTCGTATCCCTTTTCTTTTGCTTTTGATTCCGTTAGACCAATGCTTGCAACTTGCGGCTGGCAATATGTACATCCCGGGATTGAATCATAATCAATCGGCGGATGATTAATGCCGTGAATTTTTTCGATGCAATGAATTGCTTCGTGAGATGCAACATGAGCTAACCAAGGAGGACCAATTACATCACCGATTGCATAAACTCTTTCTATGTTTGTTTTATATGTTTTCTTATCCACTTTAATATGATTTCGTTCGACTTCAACGCCAATATCTTCAAGTCCTATCCCTTCAACATTTACCTGTACACCGATTGCGCTTAATACTTTGTCGGCTTTTAATTCTTCTTTTTTACCGTTCTTTTCTATAGTTACAACAACCGATTTACCTTTTACTTCTGCTTTCTCAACTTTTGTACTTGTATGAATTTTTATCCCACGTTTTTTGAAACTGCGTGCGAGTGTATCTGAAACTTCCTTATCTTCAATCGGTAGTATATTATCAAGCATTTCAATAATTGTAACTTCAGTCCCGAGTACATTATAGAAATAAGCAAACTCAACTCCGATTGCACCTGCTCCAATGACAATCAAACTTTTAGGTTGTTTATCTAAACTCATAGCTTCCGTGCTTGTAATTATATTTTTTCTATCGATAGGAATTGCGTCAATAGAACGAGGTCTTGCACCGGTTGCTATGATAATATGTTTTCCTTCAACTTCATCGATTTTCTTTTTATTATTATCCAAAATTTCGAGTTTATTATTTGCAATAAATCTTCCAAATCCTTGAATGTGATCAATTTTATTTTTCTTTATTAAAAACTGAACACCTTTAACAATTTTTTCAGAAACACCTCTACTTCTTTGAATTATTTTTTTGAAATCAAATTTCAAATCAGAAAAAGAAAGACCATATTCTTCAGAATGATTTTTAGCAAGGTCATAAAGTTCAGCATTTTTCAATAAAGATTTTGTAGGAATACAGCCCCAGTTAAGACATATACCACCAAGATTATCTTTTTCAACAACTGCAGTTTTATATCCCAGTTGAGCAGCCCTAATTGCAGCAACGTATCCACCGGGTCCGCCACCTAAAACAACAATATCATAATTTTTGCTCATATTTTTGATCCTTTAGCTTGCTAATTAAGTTTAGATGAAGATTATAAATATACTGAAGATACCATTCAAAATAAAACAACGAATCTTATTAAAATTATTGAATACAATAGATAAATAGATGCGATTTTACTTTGAAAATACTATAAGTAATACACCCACAAACATAACGAATGAACCAAACAATCTTTCTTTTATATTGGTTTCATGAAGGAATAGATGACCGAGAAATACGGAAATGACGCCGGACATTCTTTTCATAGCAACTACATAAGCAACGAGAGTAAGCGAAAGAGCATTCATATGAAAGAAAAATGCACTTGCAGTAAATAACGAAACCATAAATAAGTTTTTCTTCCCCTTTGAGATTTCTTGCTTTTTAAGCTTTCCTTTGCAAAGAAGAATTATCGTTAATGAAACAAATATTATTATATTCATAAAAATAATGTGCTGATAAAGGGAAGAACTTTGGATTGAAATCTTATCAAAGTTTGCCGATATGCTCCAAATAAATGCAACTATAAACATATGCTTTGTACCTTTATCAGATAATAGTTTTTTAAACGGTGCAAATATTCCGTTTTCTCTTTCGGAGACATTCAATAAATACGAACCAATAACTACTAATAAAACTCCGATTAATCCCATCAGATTTGGGAACTCTCCAACAAAAATTGGTGCAGTGATTAATAAAAATAAAGGTGTAAAACTCAGCATCGGCATTACTGACGATATATCTGATTCGGAAATTGCTTTCATATAAAGTATTGCAGCAATTACATTTATAATTCCACTGCCGGTTACAGCTAACAAGAATAGTTTGTTGAATTTTAAATCGATAAAAAATATCAAAGGGACAAAGACGATGATTGGGATTACATAATTAGCCCAAGAAATAACAAGTGGATCAATAGTTTTGGATGCACGCTTTATGAATAAACTTCTAGAACCTTCTGCAACCGGATTCAGAGATGCAAATAATACCCACATTATTTTTCCGAATATTTTGTTTCAATATTATCGAGAAGCATAAAGTCATTTTTCTTATGCATCTTTTTTATTTGAAGATCTTTTTCTTCGTATATACAGATTTTATTCAATGGACAAATTCCACAGCTTGGGTTCTTAGGTTTACAGATTTCTCTTCCCAACCTAATTAGATTTGTATGAAATGAATGCGCTATCTTGGGTGGGAAGTTTTTGTTAATCAACATGAAAGTTTTATCCGGTGTTTTTCCGCTAACAATTCCGATTCTGTTTACTGTTCTGTGAACATGAGTGTCAACCGGACAAATATTTCTGTTCATCGAAAACAGCAAGACACAACTTGCGGTTTTTACTCCAACTCCGTTATAATTTATCAATTCTTCAATTGCAGAATTTTCGTCTAACTTCTTTAGGTAATTTAGCGTAATTGTTTTCTGCTTTTTTTGGATATCTGTTAGAAAGTTTTTTATTGCCGCGGATTTTTGTTTCCCAAGCCCGGCAACTTTAATAGAATGTTCAATTTCTTCTCTATTTGCCTTTGCCGCTTCTTCCCATGTAGGATATTTTTCTTTAAGATTCTTAAAAGCTTTATATGAATTGTTATCATTTGTATTCTGAGATAGAATTGTTGCTATCAACATATCAACCGGGTCGGGAAGAGATTTGTTTCTGGGAGGTATGCCGAATTTATCGATGAGTAATTTATTTACTTTAATTATAAGTTTGGTTTTTGAATCCATGCACATGTATATTTTTTATGATATGAAACTTAAAGAAATGATTACACTTTTTCGTCAATTGAATAAATTGTCAAATGGCTTTCAGAATCTTTTAGCAAATTCACAAATTATTATTTCGGAAAGTTTTTCATTTATAGTATTTTGCAGCATAAAAAATCAATCGGGGATAATATGTCAACACTAATGGTAAGTGTATCTGGCATAAGAGGAATTGTTGGGGACGGTTTAGACCCACACAGTTTAGTTAAATATACTCAAGCTTACGCCGACTTTTGCGGCGAAGGAAAAATTATTATTGGTAGTGACGGTAGAATATCGGGTACAATGGTCAAAAATATTGTTATCGGAACACTTCTTGCAAAAGGTAATGATGTTGTTGATTTGGGAATCACTCCAACTCCAACGGTTTTATATAATATAAAAAAGTTTAATGCTGTCGGCGGAATAGTAATTTCGGCAAGTCATAATCCGAATGAATGGAATGCATTAAAATTATTGAATAGTGACGGCGAGTTTATGACTCCCGAAGAAAACAAAGCAATGTTGGAATTATTAGACAAACCAAGTCAATTCAAAAGTTGGGATAACCTTGGCAAATTAGAAGTATCGGAAGCCGGTTTAATGAATCATCTTCAAGATGTTCTTTCATTAAAATATATTGATGTTGCTGCAATACGAAATCGTAGGTTTAAAGTTTTGCTTGATTGTGTAAATGGCGCTGGCAGTTACATAATGCCGAATTTATTAGAAGAATTAGGATGTGAAGTAATAAAAATAAATTGTGAAAAGAACGGCATCTTTCCCCGGTTACCCGAACCAATACCGGAAAACTTATCCGAAACAATGAAAGCCGTCATTGAAAGCAAAGCCGAAATTGGAATTGTCGTAGACCCTGATGTTGATAGATTAGTTCTTATAACAGAAAAAGGCAAGCCGTTTGTTGAAGAAAACACTATTACACAAGCTGTAAAGTTTATTTTAGGTAAAGAAAAAGGAGATGTTGTAGTGAATCTCTCTACAACACGTGCGGTTGAAGATGTTGCAAATGAATATGGTGTCAATGTTTATCGATCACCTGTTGGAGAAGCAAATGTTGTAAAGAAAATGAAGGAAGTAAATGCTGTAATAGGCGGTGAAGGAAGCGGCGGTGTTATTTTACCGGCTTTGCATTATGGCAGAGACGCATTGGTTGGAACCGTTATAACTCTTCAGCATCTTTTGGAATTCGGCGGGACTATGAGTGAACTTAAAAAAAGTTTGCCGCAGTATCACATTGCTAAAGGTAAAGTAGAAACCGGAAATAACAATCCGGATGAAGTGGTAAATAAGTTAACTGAGATCTATAAAAACGAAAAGATAAACACAGATGACGGATTAAGAATTGATTTTGATGATCATTGGGCACATTTCCGT
>DSBF01000021.1 GCA_011049495.1 Ignavibacteria bacterium | reverse complement strand
TGCTTATTAGGACCTTTGGGCTGTTTAAATCCCTTACCTTTCCCGCTGGATGTTTTAGTGTTCCAGCGATATAACAACCCATTGGCCTTCAGAACCCGGTAAACCGTTGAGGGACTAACTGCCACTATGTCCTCGTCGATCATTATATAAGCCTACCGGCGGTAACCCTCACTGATGCGCTCCCGGCAAAACTCAATGATTGCGTTCTTTTCCGATTCCAGGATCCACCAACTCCGTGGATTCTTACCGTTGTGACGATTTGCTTGCCATATCGTTTCAACCAATCCTGAAACTTACTCATCGGGATTCTAATCCTCCTGATAAACCATTGCTGGGTCAAGACGCTGCGACGGCTCATCCGCTGAACATACATTACAATCTGGTCTCGAATGTCTGACTCAACCCATGTCTTTCTTAAATTTCCCCATTCAGCTTTTTTTTTAAACGGATATTGTCAGACATGATTTCAGCAATTAAACTATCTCTGTCTTTGATTTTCTCCTCTAATAATCCAATCCGTGCATTCTGACCCTGAAGGGCTTTTTCATTGTTACGACTGAACACTTCAACTCCACTTTCGAATAACTGCTTTTTCCATTTGTGGATTAGATTAGGATTCAGTTCGAAACGACGGGATAATTCACTTATTGGCACTTGGTTCTCTAAATGCTCTCGTAAAATCTCAACTTTCTTTACGGCGCTGTGCTGTTTCCTTGGCTGATTCATCTTGGTACTCCTTTCTCATTTGTCTCTTATTTCTAACTTAACATTTTTCCATTTCCAAGTGAATCAGAACAATTATTTCCATCAGTAGTTGGGATTGATTGACGTTCCTCAACCGCAGGAATAGGCTTACCTATTTCCAATCTGACCTGCCCAAATGGGATAATTGTTAGTTGGCATCCTTTAAATATTTTCATTTTTCTTTTCTCTCCATTTCCCGCCGAATGTTCTTCCTTCAATACCAATGAACACACATTCATATTTTAAAATTGTCCGGAACCAAAATTCATATCATCACCAATATCCAAATTACCACCCAGATTACCATAACCTCCTCCAATTTTATTATCTGCTATCTTTGCATCAATATATTCCATTTCCATCTCACAAATTTGAACATCGTATTCCTCAAACTTATAACCGATTTCACGCATGAAGTCACAGAATTCCTTATCGTTGTTATAAATACGATTGTATTTTTCCTGAAATCTTTTTATTCCTGTTCGATACATCTCCATCCGTTTTCTGTCTTCATCTACTTCAGACTCGCCATCAAAAATACCATCAATGTCCAATGCAATCATATTTATCCCCGATTCTATTATCTGACAAACGCAGTTTGCCATTGAGTCATATATATCTTTACTTTCGCCATCGGGATGATCAATCTTATTATTGTTAATCATTAACAGCATTGTCATTTCCCTGATTAATGTGGCATCGTCCAAGTATTCAATTGCATTATTCCATACAAGATGCCTCACTATTTTACCCATTCGTACCTGAACCGGATTAGAGAAAAACGTGGCCTCTGCGCCCCTTATTCCGATATCAAGCATCTTTTGTTTTAAACTTTCAGATTGATATTTATCTGATCGAATCCCACGGCTGCCTTTGTATTCGGATCCCAATAGTTTTACCAGATTGTTTTCGACATTCACATAATCAACCGGGAATTCCTTGCTTGGGATGTATTTGATAATGATATCAATCACCGGTTTACAATTAAAGGCTATTTTCTCAATAACTTTATTTCCGTCACTCTTATAATGTTCCAATTCAAGAGTTGTAACCTCGTGATCCAGTACATCGGGATAACCACCAACAATAATGAAACTATCGCCTGTTTCACTTGTATCCATCCCCCAATACCGACGGCGATCATCTCTCAATGTCTCAATTATCTCAATGGCTGTGAATTTGCGAATATCGTCAACGCCACGAACCGTTACCTTGCGTTCAGTCAATATACTTTTATATTTTACCGGATTAATCAATTTAGGATTTGCGCATTCATGTATTTTTTCCATATAGGGCATGAAAAATCCAAACCTGTTCGGGGGCACTTCGGCTTTCCATCGTCTGTTGATATCAATGACATCAGCTCCGGGTTTATTTAATGCCTTTTGGTAATCTGCTTCACTCAATTTGGGATTAAATACATGAGCATAAAACCACGCAACCAAAATATGATCATTTATCTCTATTGTGTTCGCTCTTCCCTTTTTCACATGATTTTGATATTGCTCAATCAATAGATCATTTACTTCCTGTTCTGGATATGCGAACATCATACCCAATTTAAAACCAATATTAAATCGTGTATTCTGATTACCATTTGCAGTTTCATATTGATGCTTAGCTGTGGCGTATTTGATCGGTGTATTCGCCCGGCTTGGTTCATCGGTGATTCTCATCCAGATTGCATACCCCTCAACACTCTTGGCTGATGTATCCATTACATAAATACTAATCCCTCCATATATCTTGTTTCTGTGTGGAATATTGATACTCTCGGTTTTGACATCTTTCTGCCCATATTCCCTGATTTTTAATCCAATATTTTGAGAATACCAGTTATGTCCCGTTTCCGGATCAATAGTGTTAATCATAACCCTAGTTAAACGGCCAAAAAATACACGCCTGGCCTGCAGTAAATTAACCTGGGAATAGATCAATACGTCAAAATCCTCATCCTTCTGAAGATTAAAATATTCATGTGGATCTTCGAGACAGCACCATAAATAAAAAGCATAGTTACATACTATCAACATAACGGTATTCTTGCCACCACCCTGTCCGATCCTTAATATTATTTCCTCAACTCCAAAAAACCAACCCTCCTTAGTCGGTATTTCTGGAAATACACCCTTTATAACCTCCCATTGTTCAGGTGATGGTTCTACCGACCGCATATATTCTCGGACAAATATTTCTACAGTCACCGGCATAATCCGCCAAAACGGTTTATCTATATTTTCTTCTTTGCGATCGTTCCGTTCAGCTAATGATACAAAACGACCAAAATCTGTATTAATAATGTCATCATTTAATGTGTATATGGATTTTTCTAAATCCGGTTCAATAAAATACTTATTCATTGTTTCTCAATCTCTCATGGACTATCCGAATTATATCATCCCTATCAATACTTTTATCCATTATTACTTCATTGTATATCTTTTTTTGCAATCTAATAAAGTTCAATGCCTCATCCCAAAATTCAGTTGGTTTTTTACCATCCATCATTTTCAATGCTATTTCTTCTGCCGTTTTTGCCGCCACAATTGCCGTTTGGTTAAATGAGATCATAAGATAGTAATATTCTTTATCGCTAATTTTATTTGCAATAAGTGCTTGTTTAGCGCTTACCATTAATTCCTGTATACTTAACTGATTAATTGCAATATCAAACGGAGAAACATTGCGCCCCTTAATTTTGAATAATAGCGATTGCATTTGCTTTGATAATATATCACCATGTTCAGACTCTATTACAGCCACACTGACATTTTGGTTTTTATTAATGTACTCACGCTTTTTAATTTCTTTCGCCATCTCTTTTTTAATCTTATTTAACTCCGACTTCAGCTCTGGATTAGCATTAATGTGATTATATATTGTTTTTCTGGTTACACCAATTTGTTTAGCCGTCTTAACCATATTCGCATCATTATCCTGATATGCTTTGATCAATATATCATTTAAGCCCTTTTTTGTCTTCATCTGTTTTCCAATCTACACACTTATACACAACAACTGTGTAATTTAAAAATAGTATTCCCCAATATGTAATGACTTATCATTACACACTTTTTCCAAATTCTGCATTCGTTATCAATTAGTTGTTTTGCACACTTTTTCATTTATTTCAACATTAAAATCCTTGCATGGTACGCCTAATATATGGTTCTGCGTCAACACTACTCGAACATAACGCATTGATCTTTGTTATACTTTATCCTTTCGTGCTTCATCCACCACCAAAACATTTCTTCTCCGTTTTTCCATCTCTCTATAGATTCCTTTTCTTCTGACTTTCTCTTTTCATACAATCGTTCAAACGCTCGAATAAATGCTTTTGTGAATTTCGGGTATCGCTCGGCTTCAATCATTCTATGTTTTCCGGCAAGTGGACATAGTAAACAGCCAATGCGCTCCCACCCCTCATCGTAGAGTTTGCAATAAGGAAGATTATTAGACCTTATGAAATTCCACACATCACTATCGTTCCATTCAATTATTGGATTTACATATATTTTTGTTGAATCATTCCGGCAGATTTCAATACCACGACGATTTTTCCGGTTAATGCTTTCAGCACGTCTTATCCCAGTAATTACATATCTTCCTTTTCCGCCCCGTTCTTTGTATTCCTCACAGCACCAGCGCCTATGTCTTTGCGGAAATCCTTTTTTAACTATGCGGCTCAGAAATGGTTGCTCCGGTCTGTCTATTATTACGTCAGAATGTTCCCGCTTGATGAAGTGTACGAGTTCCGGCGGATCAATAGTTGTGAGATTATAGTGAGCGTCGTATTTCACACCAGCCATATTCGCCAGTTCCTTAATTACACAGGAATCTTTCCCGCCGGAAAAAGCAAGATAATAGCCCGCCCCATCAGTCATTTGCTCGTAGTGCTGAAGAAGGTCTACTGCCATTTGTACTTTATCACGCTCGCCAAATAGTGTTAGATCGTTTAACATTTTATTACCGCTTCTTTAAGTTTGCTCTTAAACCACCTTGCACCAGACACGGCTAAGTGTGTGCACGGTGGATGGGCTATCATCAATTCCCAGCCATCATTGATAATATCCAATACATCGCCATGGTGACAACAATGAGTGATCCCTGCATTTTGTTTTGACGCTAACCTATGCATGGACTCAACGTCCAAATCTGTGATTTTTTCTTGGTTTTTAGTCATTGTCTTATCCCCTTTGTTTGTTTTAGACGTGAGTCACACCGATCGTTATGACACTGGAGGACAAGGAAGTGGCATCCAATGTGTAGCCTTTATATATTTATCATTTTCATCATAAATACTTATCCCACAGATATTATCTTTTTTAATATATCCAGGGCGTATTGCATAGCCGTTGAAAAACAATACCATGTCCGTCCAATGTTCATCATTACCCTCATCTTGCGTGAATGGCGGAGGATCGTTTTTTATTGTCCTCCAGTACAATTCACTGTGATTTTTAGGATAGTCTACCATTTTCGTATCTCCTTTCATTGTTTAACTAAGAGCCCCAACCTATGTCTTGAGATAACAAAGTAAGCTGTTACCCTCATAGGTCTTGCGGCTTTTGGTTTAGTTACTCGTTTCATTTCTTTGTATCTCAGACTTGGTGTTAGTATACCTTTTTTAGTCTTTCAAGGTTTGACTTCTTTCTCACTTCCGTAAATTTCTTTAATGCTTCTATCAGTTCAATCACCTTCTGATAGGAAGGTTCTGGTAGTCCATGATTTTTAGAGTCCGCCCCAATGTTTACCCAATGGGGGGCTGCCAATTTAATTAAATCAACAAATTCGTATAAATCAAAATCAATAATCGGTTCGATTGTTACCATCGTATGACAGATAACTTGCGTTTTACATTCACGAATTGATTTCGTTCTATCAATTATTTTGGGGGCATTTGATATTTTATAATCTCGATTTGTTTCAATAGTAGTTCCAAGAGTACAATTAACTCCAATCGAGCCTTGCATTGTGATAAATCTTTGAGGATTTTTTGACTGAAATAGATATTCATTTCTGCGATAATCAAAACAATGTCTTAATACTTTCTGAATCCAAATGTCTGGAACATCCTTCGCCCACATATCGGTAGATGAGCCAACAAATATAAAATTGTCTGAACCGAGAACACGCCCCATCTCTTTTTCATCAAATCTGAGCGGTTTTAATTCACCCCAAATTTTCATGTAGCAATACAAACAGTCATGTTGACATTTGCCCTTTATCACGTTCCAAGTATGTGTTACCCAATCATACATATTACCTGTTTGCTTCCTAAAACTCATATTTTCTCCAATCGGTATACTAACCTATAGATACAGGTAACGCCCGGATCTGTGCGATTTTCAAGGTTTGCGGTCATCGGCGTACCTGATCTTTGGCGTTATATTTTTTAAATTCCCTTTAATATAATTATCAACAAAATGATGGTTCCAAAAAGCATTGCTAATAATATTTCACCGTCAGCTATGGCATTACCGCAAAGACCAGCAAATATTCCACTAATTTGTCCCCAGTTAAATTTATTTAACATACACACATCCTCCTTTGAAAAAATTATAACCATAGCATGGAAGTAACGCCTTCCGCTGTTCGACAAACTCGGGACTAT
>DSBF01000544.1 GCA_011049495.1 Ignavibacteria bacterium | reverse complement strand
TCTTATAATAGTGTTGAAGTATGTAAAATCGGACAAGTTGAAGAAAGTTTGCTGAAAGATTATGATATCGAACAAGATGTGTTTGCTGCAGAAATTAACATTGATGAATTGAAGAAAATTGAAATAAAAGTAAAAGCCTTTACCCAATTATTAAAATATCCAAAAGTAATTAGAGATTGTGCATTTGTTCTTGATAAGAAAATCAATAATTTTGAGGTAGAAAAAACAATTAAAGAGGGTAGTTCTAAGCTATTGAAAAATATAAAGTTATTCGATATCTTTGAAAGTGATAGCTTAGGTGAGGGCAAAAAAAGCCTTGCTTTTCAGTTAGAATATTTCGATTCAACTAGAACTTTAACTGAAGAAGAGGTTGAAAAAGATTTTTGGAATGCTATCGAAACCGTTAAAAGAAAATTAAACGCACAATTGCGCGGAGGATAATTGCCTGATTCCTCGAAATATGATTTTTTTATGGATGAACTTTCTTCCCTAGAAAAACAAGTTTATAAACATATTCAAAGAACTTCTGAAGTATCCGAAGAGAATAAAACTCTTCACAAAAGAATTAAACAATTAGAAAAAGAGAATGAGGTACTAAAACTAAAAGTAGACGATATAGAAACTAAACTTAATAACGCTTTCATCGATACGGAAAATTCGCAATTCGGCGGATTATTTAACGATGAAGAAAAGACTCAATTAAAAAACAAGATTAACGATTTAATTTCAAAAATTGATTTTCATTTACGCTCTTAAAAATTTTGTTTGTGTGGCGGAAGTGATATAATGACAGAAAAAAAGAAGCTGAAACTAAAAATATTTGATAAAGAGTATTCTCTCTTAGTAGAAAACGAAGAAATTGCTACAGAACTAGCGAAATATGTTAATAATGTAATGACCGAAACTAAGGAAGAATTGCCTGATCAACCTACTGAAACTATTGCAATTATTGCATCTCTCAATATAGCGTATGACTTGTTTGTAGAAAAAAATAAATTTAGAGAATTCAGTATACAGGCTACGGATAAAATCAAAAAAATAAAGCTTCTTCTCAACGACTCAGAAATTATATCCTCCCCCTAATATTTTACGCCGCATAACCGATCGGAAAAAAGGAAGAACTAACAATTAGGAAAAAAGGGTTATTGACTCACGGCGTGTATTACAGGCCTCGGTAAGTCCGTTAGCTAACGGATGAGTCGCTCTTCGGAGCGGTCGGTGGAAGTAAAAAGCGTCGGGCAGTTTCCCGCATTGTCCATCTGAGTTCTTCTCTTTTGGATGATCGGCTCTGTGCGGCTCCTTATATATTCGTTTAGTGGAGGAAACATGGTTGTGGAATTGATTCATATTATTGCGCTTGCTGTCGCATTAATTATTGGATTTTTTATCGGTTGGTTTATTCAGACTAAAGTTGCTGTCAACACGGTAAAAAATGCTAAAGAAATTGCAAAAAAAATTGCAGAGGATGCTGAGAAAGAATCTAAACATCTTAAGCGTGAAAAACTTCTTGAAGTAAAAGATGAATGGTTAAAAAAGAAACAAGAATTTGATAACGAAGTTAATTCAAAAAAACAAAAACTTTCCAACTTCGAAAAACAACTTGAAAAACGAGAAGAAAATCTCGAGAAAAAAATTGAAGTTATAACTTCGAAAGAAAAAGAATTTAGTCAAAAAGAAGAAACTTTTAACAACATCAAAAAAGATGTTGAAAGAAAAAATTCCGAATTAGATAGACTTTTACTTGAACAAAACTTACGGCTGGAAAAAATTGCAGCCCTTACTGCAGAAGAAGCAAAGAAAATGTTGATGGAAAATATGATCAACGAAGCAAAATCTGATGCTTCGCAAATGATTAGAGATATTAGAGATCATGCAAAAGCCGAAGCCAAAAAAGAAGCTCAAAAAATTATCGTTCAAGCAATTCAAAGAACCGCAGTCGACCACTCGGTTGAAACTACTGTTTCGGTCGTCCAAATACAAAATGATGATATGAAAGGTCGTATCATTGGTCGTGAAGGAAGAAATATCCGTGCATTCGAATCTGCTACCGGTGTTGATGTGATTGTTGACGATACACCCGAAGCGGTAATCCTCTCGGCTTTTGATCAGTTCCGAAGAGAAGTTGCAAGAATTTCTCTCGAAAGATTAATTGCAGACGGAAGAATTCATCCCGCAAGAATTGAGGAAGTTGTCGAGAAGGTTAAGAGTGAGCTTGAAGAAGAAATTATGAAAGAAGGTGAACATACATTAATTCAATTAGGGGTTCATGGCGTTCACCCGGAATTAACGAAAGCTATCGGTAAAATGAAGTATCGTTCGAGCTATGGTCAAAATTTATTGCAACATAGTATCGAAGTTTCATTGCTTACCGGTATAATGGCTGCAGAATTAGGATTCGACACACATGTTGCCAAAAAAGCCGGTTTAATGCACGATATCGGGAAAACATTAGATAGAGATGTTGAAGGACCTCATGCTTTGCTCGGTATGGAAATGACTAAGAAATACAAAGAACATCCTATTGTCATAAATGCTGTAGGTTCTCACCATGAAGATATTGAAATGGAGCATCCGATTTCCGCATTAGTTCAGGCAGCCGATGCAATCAGCGGTGCACGTCCCGGTGCAAGAAGAGAACCACTAGAAAGTTATGTGAAGAGATTAGAAAATCTTGAGAACTTGGCTAAGTCATTTGAAGGTGTTGCAAAAACTTATGCTATTCAAGCTGGAAGAGAAATACGTGTTGTTGTTGAACCTGATAAAGTTGATGACGATTTATCAGATCGTTTATCATACGATATAGCGCAAAAGATTCAAGAAGAAATGGAATATCCCGGACAAATAAAAGTTACGGTTATAAGAGAAGTTCGTAAAATTAATTACGCTAAATAATTTGATTAATTATAAAATGCCATTTGCATAAAGAGGGTGTGTGAAAAATCATAAACTCACCCTAAATCCCTCTCTTAAAAAGAGAGGGACTTTTAGAAAGCTGCAAAAGCAGCGTGTTTTTGCCCCTTCTCTTTTCAAGAGAAGGGGTTGGGGATGAGTTTCTTTTCTTGACATTGAATTTTAACACAGCCTCTAAAACGGATGGCATTTTTTTTATAATGAAAAAAAAACTTAAGGTTGCAATTACAGGCGGAATCGGTTCAGGTAAAAGTTCTGTTTGCGAAATAATTAATTCTAAAGGTTATCCGGTTATTTACGCCGATGATATTTCAAAAGAAATCCTTTCCACGGATAAATTAATTCAACAAAAAGTTAAAACCACTTTTGGTGTTGAAGCCTATATTAACAACAAACCTAATACAAAATTTTTAGCAGATAAGGTTTTCTCCGATCCACAAAAAGTAAAAAAAATCAATTCCATTTTGCATCCCCCCACAATTGAAAAAATTAAAGATATGATGGAAGAGAAATTATCAAAAAGTGAAATGGTTTTCATTGAAGCAGCCTTAATTTATGAAGCAAAAATGGAAGACATGTTTGATTATATAATAGTTGTGGCAGCACCTGAAGAAATTCGTATAAGTAGAACAATAGAAAGTAAAGGAATCGATCGTTCTGAGACAATAAAAAGAATTAAAAACCAAATGCCTGAGGAAAAGAAAAAAAAACTTGCGGATTTTGTTATAGAAAATGATGGTACAATTGATCATCTTAAAATAAAAACAAATTTTATTCTTTCGATTCTTAGTTCAATAAAACAGTAAAAAAAATTGTATCCACATAAGATATTAAGGTCTTAACTTGCTTTATGAATTTTGCAGCTATATTTTTCGTAATCAAAGATTGAGGTGTTCTTGTGAATCCACTAAATATGGCAATTGTTCAGTTTGTAAAATTATTACCGAAATCAGTCGTTCACATTTTTGCTAAGAAATATGTTGCAGGAGATACATTAGATGATGGAGTTAGAGTTGTAAAAGAATTGAATGCAAAGGGAATTGTTGCTACTATAGATATTTTAGGAGAGTCTATTAAAACAAGGGGTGAAGCTTCTGAAACAAAAGTACAATATTTTGAACTGCTCGAAGTAATTGACAAACATAAATTAGATTCAAACATTTCTATAAAACCTACCGCACTTGGTTTGGCAATAGATGTTGATTATTGCAAAGAATTAGTTACCGAGATTATCGAAAAAGCAAAAAGCTATAATAATTTTGTAAGAATCGATATGGAAGATTCTCCGTTTACTCAAGTTACTATCGATATCTTTAAAGAATTACGAGCTAAATACGATAATGTTGGAATTGTTTTGCAGTCTTACCTGCGAAGAACATACGATGATGTTGTTGATCTAAATAAAATTGGTACTAATTATCGTTTGTGCAAAGGAATATACATTGAACCGGAGGAAATTGCTTTTAAAGGTAGACAAGAAGTAAGAGAGAATTTTCTCAAATCACTTGAGAAAATGTTTGACGATGGAAATTATGTAGGAATTGCTACTCACGATGATTATTTGATTAAAGAATCTTACCGGATGATTGAAGAAAAGAAAATTCCTAAGAACAAATATGAATTTCAGATGCTATATGGAGTAACTGAATACTTGCGAGATAAAATTAATTCAGACGGGCACAAGATTAGAATTTATGTTCCTTACGGAGAACATTGGTACGCATACTCCATTAGAAGATTACAAGAAAATCCGCAAGTTGCCTGGTATATTGCTAAGAGTATATTTTCGTTTAAGTAATGAAGTAACTTAAACAACTTCTTCTATATCTATGCTTATGCCATCTTTACTTTTTTTATAATATATAAATTTTACATCAATAGTTTCATTGAGTGCTCGTTTCACTTTATAAGTATCGGGTTTAATACTTACTGGAGTTTCACCAATATAACCATCTATGCCGCGAGCCTCATCTGAAGGTGTCGCCAATTTATAATCTTCACTTAAAATTTGGGAAACTTTTTTAAGAATTGCTTCTTGAAATTTTAATCCTATAAAAGTTTTTATAATTAATAAATCCTTCACCCACTCTTCAATTAAATTATCATCAATTTTTTCAATGGCTTCTCTAAAATTATTGACCATATTTTTTATTTTTTCGAGGCATCTTTTATAGCAGTCGGGTGCTTCTGTAAATACCATTTTTCCCACTCTTCAATTTTTTGTCCACTAAATTCTTGAATCAATTCACTCATTTGCCCGAAAACTTTTGGGCGAGTTCCTTGTGCATTTTGATTTGCTAAATTTATTAATTGTGTTGAGTATTTAGGAAATTCAAAATTTTCAGTTCCTAATAATTCTTTAACTTCATTGTTGCTAATCTTTAGTTTTGTTTTCATGAAATTTGACTGTGGATTAATTTTTCAAATTTAGTTTTATATTTCAATGGATAGCTTAAGTCTATTTTAGCTAGTCCTAATTTTAATAAATGAGCGTTGATAAAGGTTTTGTTTTTGAGATAAAGATATGCTAATAGTCTATTGTTTTCGTCATGTTTAATTTCATCAAAGCTCATATATACTTTGCGTCCTAAAATTTTTCTTTCTAAAAACTCTTTTGCTCTCTCAGATACTTCTTTATCAGTTTCAATTCCTAGTAATCGTACAATAACATCATTTTCCAATCTTATAAGATTTGTATCAAGTATATCATTTACCGTAAACAAGTTCCCATTTTTTTTATTTTCCGTAATATCAGTTAGACTAATTTTAGAACCAAACTTCAGTTTATTAGGATCAATTTTCTTGTCAAAATTAAAAGGATCTTTAAATTGATATTCAAGTTTGGCTATTTCATTTCTCCAATCAAAATTGTCGAGTTTTTGGTCAACAAAATTCATTTGAGGAGTACTAAATAGATTTTCATTTGACTGTAAAAGTTTTTTCTCAATGATAGGTCTGAAGTTTTTATTAATTTCATATCCTACAGAATTGCGATTCGTAATTAGTGACGCCAATGACGTTGTACCACTTCCTAAAAATGGATCCAGAACAGTTTCGCCAACAAATGTAAACATCTCAATTGCTCTTTTCGGTAGTTCTAGAGGGAAGACGGCGATATGTTCTTCCTGTCGTGCTCCTCCAAAGTACCAGTGTCCGGAAAATACTCTTTCCAATTTTCCTTAGATATTACAGACTTCTGTTTAATTTCTTTTGTAACTTTAGGCGGATTACCTGGTTTTTTGAAGATTAGGATGAACTCATAGTCAATTTCAATAATTCCATTGCGAGGATAAGGATAGGACCCCATCACAGTAGCACCACCAGTCGTATTCATTGTTGTCTTTTTTTGCCAAATAATTGCGCCCATATAATCGAATCCAATCGTTTCACAAAATTTAATTATTTCAGTTCTGATGGGTATTACTTTATATCTACCATAATAGACAGCCCTTGCAAATTGATCACCAATGTTGACC
>DSBF01000054.1 GCA_011049495.1 Ignavibacteria bacterium | reverse complement strand
GTCAAAAACAAGTGACTCGCCAGTCGTCAGACCTCGACGCACCCTGTCGGGAGTTCGGTCGAAGACTCCGTTGGAGTCTCCGGACTCTAACGAGCGAAGTCTGATGACCATCAACGTTAATAACTTGTAGCCGCAGACGTCAGGCAGGCTTTATCTCTGCGGTGGTAACCTCTCGGAATCAAAACAAAATCCTTAGTTCCGACAAGTAGTGCGGTCTTTACGATTAGCAAAAAAAATAACTTCATATAATTCAATCACATACGGAGATTAATTTTTTTTGCGCATACGTCAGAATGCAGGAATAAAAGGAACTTCTATTATATTCACAATCTCAAATGATCGAAAATTTATAAATAAAGCACTTTGCCACCAAATAATCCGCTGACCCCATACATTTTGACTGAACCGAATTAGAAGAATCAAAATACGATGAGCGTGTTGAGCAGATTGGGAGAGAAATGTTGTACGCTTTTTCGATAATAAGTTAGTTTGAGTATGATTCTATAACCTTATCTAAAAATACAGAATCATTTTTTGTGTAAGTAACCTTTAGTATATGCATTGCCCGTGTGCATGCAACATAAAGCATATGCTTATCGATTTCATTCTTGTAATTTTTATTTGAACAGAATGGAATCAATACCTGGTCAAATTCTAATCCTTTCGACATATGAGCGGTTGTTATAATAATACCGTTTGAAAATGTAGTGCTTTCTGAATTAAGTAATTGAATTTCCGGTTGAATATCTTTTACCACTGAATAAATATAATCAGCCTGAGCTTGAGTCTTACAAATAATTCCAAATGTATTATACTCAGACAAATCAAAATAAGTTATCTCATTTTTAATTTCATTTAATTCATCCGCATCATACTCGAATTTTTTTTCATTGGTTTTTCACCGTGGCGTTCAATCGGTTCTAAGTTATCATTGCGATGTATCTGTTGAGCAAACTCAGTAATCTCAATTGTAGAACGATAACTTTTATTCATGTACATCTTATCGGCATTCGGAAATATTTCCGAAATAGATTCGGCGGTTGAGGAACTAAAGGGGTTAACGGATTGGTTACTGTCGCCGAGTATTGTTTTTTTACAATTGAATAACCTGGCAATAACTCTATATTGAACGGGAGTATAATCCTGCATCTCATCAATAACAAGATGTTTTACTTTATTATATTTTGCTGCTCCTTCCAATCTAATTTTCAAATAAATCAGCGGATAAACATCAGCATATTCATATACCGAACCTTTTGCAAGTTTGAGCATTTCCGGTTTGCCGAGCCAATTATAAAATTCTTTGTAAAGTACACGAAGATTAGTTGTTCTGAACATTTTTTTAAGTTCTTTACGAATTTCGTTTCTTTCATTACCCTTAATTTCGTAGTTAAACTCTATCTTAACATTTTCAACAATGTCGTTTACTACGTTTGTTATTTGCTTGTCAATAGGAATGCGATTGTACAATTTGAAGCGTTCTTCAATAAACCATGCCGGTACGAAATAGAGGCTTTGTTTTATCTCTACTGCATTAAGATTTTTTCTTTTTAGATGTCGAATGTATTCATCAAGTTTTTTTAGAAATTCCGAAGATGATTTGAATCTAATTCTATCAACAAACTTTTGATCGTTTTTTTCGAGAAGGTGAGCAACTTGCTCAAAGAAGGTTTGAAATTTTATTTGGTGTCGGAAAATTTCATCTGCAAGATTTTCCATGCTCGTTTCTTGAATTGATTCTTCTCCAAGTTCAGGCAATACGTTTGAAATGTAATCCGCAAAAACTTTGTTAGGCGAGATTATCAATATATCTTTTGAACTGATAGTATCTTTGAATTTATATAAAAGGAAAGCGATACGATGCAGAGCAATTGAAGTTTTACCTGAACCGGCTGCACCTTGAATAACCAGCACTGAAGACTTCTCGTTACGTATAATTGCATTTTGATCGCGTTGAATTGTTGCAACAATGTTCTTCATTTTTTCATCGGAAGATTTACTTAATTCTTTCTGAAGAACATCGTCAATAATATTCACAGAACTTTCGAGCATGAATTTCATTTTACCATGCTCGATTCTGTATTGTCTCTTTAAGTATATCTTACCGACAATCTCGCCTTCGGGGGCATCGTAATAAGCTAATCCAAGTTCAAAATCGTAAAACATACTGGAGATTGGCGCGCGCCAGTCATAAATAAGATTATTTTCATCTTCGGTATCGACAAAGTTATGAATACCGATATAAATTGGAGTTCTATATGCTTCACCGTTTGTGGAAAAATCAATGCGACCGAAGTAGGGTGAATTAATAAGTTTAAGTAATCTCTTCTTTTTAGATAAAATATGTTCGCCGACTGATGCCATTTGTTCAATCGATTGTCTAACCGAAACTTTTTCAACATGGTCCTTATCGGCTTTACTTTCGGAGAGATACCGTTTTTGATCTATTACTTCTTCATATTTTGATCTAACAAGCTTCTCAATTTCTTTAATTGCATTAGTGAGTTCGTCTTTAATAAATTCTAAATGAAGACGCTCTTCTTCCTCGGTAATATTTAATTTTGATTCAAGCACTTTGTAATTATCGGTTAATTAAAATATAAGCTTAGTTTTTATGGGACTAACAGATGTGACCCAAAAACGAAAATTTGCTCAAAAAGGAGTTCAAAAATATGAAAAATGTTCAGCTATGTAAATAATTAACTGTTGCTTTCAGTCGATTTTAATTTTGAATAGAAATTATCGGTAATTTCCGGAAAAATTCTCTTCAGAACTTCACAAATTTTAGTATATTTGCCAATGCTTTTAACAAACACATATCCAACCAGTCCGATTTAGCGGAAATATTATTTCCATCCTTGAAGTAGGTCTATTTTACAATCAAAACAAATTTATTAATTCATTTTAATTGAGATACAATGAGTAAGAATTTAGAAATTAACAAACGTAAAACATTTGCAATTATAAGTCACCCTGACGCCGGTAAAACAACTTTAACCGAGAAACTTCTTTTATACAGCGGTGCTATTCAAATTGCCGGAGCGGTAAAATCAAATAAGATTAAGAAAACAGCAACTTCCGATTTTCTAGAAATAGAAAAGCAGCGCGGTATTTCTGTTGCTACTTCTGTTCTCTCGTTCGATTATAATGATCATAAAATTAATTTACTTGATACACCGGGGCACAAAGATTTTGCGGAGGACACTTACAGAACATTAACAGCCGTTGATAGTGTTATTCTTGTTGTTGATTGTGTTAAAGGTGTTGAAGAGCAAACGGAAAGATTAATGCAAGTCTGCCGAATGAGAAATACACCAGTAATTATCTTTATCAATAAATTAGACCGCGAGGGTAAAGAACCGGTAGAATTATTAGATGAACTCGAATCTAAATTGTCAATTAAAGTTCGTCCGCTTACTTACCCTATGGGAATAGGATTACAGTTTAGAGGTGTTTATAATATTTACAAGAACAAATTCTCTTTCTTCAGATCCAATAAAACTAAAGTTGAAGAAGAAAGTATAATTTTTGATGGAATAGACGATCCGAAATTAAACGAAACATTTGGAACTGATGCCGAAAAATTACGGCATGATGTTGAACTTATAGATGGTGTTTATGAAAGCTTTAGTGTTGATGAGTACTTAAAAGGTAATCTTGCACCGGTTTTCTTTGGCAGTGCATTAAATAATTTTGGTGTACAGGAATTATTAAACACATTTGTTGAAATTGCTCCACCGCCGGTTGCGAGAGAGACCACAAACGGAATCATAGAACCGGAAAGAAAAGATTTCAGTGGCTTTGTTTTTAAGATTCACGCAAACCTTGATCCGAAACATAGAGATAGAATTGCATTCCTTAGAGTTTGTTCCGGGAAGTTCGAAAGAAATAAATTCTATCATCACGTTAGATTAAACCGTCAGCTTAAATTTACAAATCCCGCATCGTTTATGGCACAAAGTAAAGAACTGATTGATGAAGCTTATCCTGGTGATGTAATTGGTTTGTACGATTCCGGCATATTTAATATCGGCGATACTCTAACGGAAGGGGAGTCATTTATGTTCAAAGGCATACCAAGATTTTCTCCCGAAGTTTTTAGAATTGTTCGTAATGCCGATCCTTTCAAATCAAAACAGATGGAAAAAGGAATTAAGTTTTTAACAGATGAGGGACTGGCTCAATTATTCACACAAAATCTCGGTAATAAAAAAGTCGTGGGTGTTGTCGGCGAATTGCAATTTGACGTTATGAAATACAGACTTCTTCATGAATACGGTGCAAGCGTAGAATTTGTAACATTGCCGGCATATAAAGCTTTCTGGTTGAAAAACAATATTAAAGAAGAAATTGAATATCTACAGAGTATGTACTCTAATAATCTCTATTACGATAAAAATAATAACCTAGTATTTATTGCCGAAACAGAGTATAGTTTTCAGAGGGTAAAAGAAAAATGTCCTAATACAATATTTTTGTCTTCAATTGAACATAACGATCAGACACTTGAATTGGAAAATGTAGCATAAGGTTAATCAAATGAATGACTCCGATAAAAATATTATTAAAGAATCAATTTTGAAACAGATTGCAGAATTGGAAGAGGAACTTAAACTCCTCGAGGAAGTTTCGAAACCGGTAGCACCCGATAGTGCTTACGGAAGAATTTCAAGAATGGATGCTATTAATAACAAAGCTATTGTTGATGCATCTCTTGAGGATAAAAGAACAACTCTTCACAGATTAAAGTATACTCTTTCCAGAATTGATTCTCAGGAATACGGTAAATGTGCTAAGTGCGGTGATGAAATTGCCGTCAAAAGATTGATGAGTTTACCTTATGCAAATTTGTGTATTAATTGTGCAGCAAAATATAGGTAGTAATGGTTTGTAAACTTTGTCTTAATAATGAACTTAATGAAATAAGCGGTGCTGATACTAGAAATTATTTTTTGTGTAATAATTGTAGTCTAATTAGCGTTCATCCTAATAATTATATCTCCCGGTCGGAAGAAAAGAAAAGATATTTATCGCACGTCAATGGAATTGACCAACCTGGTTATGTAGAATTTTTAAATAGGGCAATTGAACCGGCTTCCAATTACTTAAATAAAGATATGTTAGGCTTGGATTACGGTTGCGGCTATGCTCCGACGTTATCAAAAATTCTTAAACAGAAAGGAATTCTTTGTGAAGACTATGATCCATATTTCGTAAAAAATGATTTGAATAAAAAGTATGATTTTATTTTTTCGACAGAGGTTTTTGAACATTTCGGAGACCCAAGAATAGAATTAGAAAAAATTGATGAACTTCTAAAACCTGGCGGATTATTAATAGTTATGACTGAAAGATGGGATGATTTAAATAGGTTTAGCAAATGGTACTATACACGCGATCCAAGTCATGTTGTTTTTTACAATGAGAATACTTTTGAATATATCTGTAAAAAATTTGGGTTCAATAAAATATATTCTGATGAAAAACGTACTATTATTTTAAAAAAAGTATTATAAGCTTATGGAATACATTCAATTATTTTTAAAGAACAAAAGATTACTTTCATTTGGTTTTGTATTAACATTCTTCTCGAGTTTCGGGCAAACGTTTCTGATTTCTCTATACGTACCTAAAATAATTAATGAATTTCAGATTACTAATTCTTTTTTCGGAGGACTTTATGCACTGGCAACAGTCGGAAGTTCTTTTATTCTAGTATATGTCGGCAAACTAATAGATAAAACCGATCTTAGAAAATATTCATTATATTCCTCTATTGTTTTGCTCATCTCATGTCTTTTAATTGCTTTTTCATTTGATATTATAATGATCTTTCTAGGTCTGCTGGGTTTGAGATTTGCCGGGCAAGGATTGTTAAGCCACATTTCTAATACTACTATTTCAAAGTATTTTGACAAAACACGTGGTAAGGCTTTGAGTATTACATCTCTTGGATATTCAAGTGGAGAAGGCTTCTTTCCATTATTGATGAGTCTTTTTATTTTCTACTTTGGGTGGAGAAATTCTTTAATTATTAATTCAGCGGCAATTGGTTTATTTTTAATACCTTTTATTTGGTTTGCTCTTTCAAATAATATTAATTATGGAAAGAATAATGAAGTACAACCTGCTTCCGAAAGCTTTTCAAGAAAATTCTTATTTCGCGATAAAAGATTTTATATAATTGTAGCAAACGCAGTAACATTACCGTTCCTAGCAACAGGTTTGTTTTTTTATCAATCAGCCCTTGCTGATTATAAGGGTTGGTCTTTGGAATGGTTATCTTTTTCTTTTATGGGGTTTGCAATCGGGCGCACGTTATTTTCTCTTGTAAGCGGTCAAATAATCGACAAGTATTCTGCAGTAAAACTGCTTCCATTTTATTTATTAC
>DSBF01000113.1 GCA_011049495.1 Ignavibacteria bacterium | reverse complement strand
TAAAACACCATCTTCACCAACTTCAAAATTCCCTGCTTCCACGGCACTCTGTGAGAAACGCCGGATTGATTTTGAAACGATTCTAAATTATCGAGATACCATTTGTAGTTTCGAAGTAACGCATCTTTGTTAGAATATTTTGGAGTGAACCCTAAAATTTTTTCTGCTTTTTCTATGGACACAAATGAATCTTTTGAAGCGGTTTCATAAACCCATTTATAAAGAGGGGAAAGTTTTAAAGCTTCTAAAAATCTAAGTGTCCAAATAATCGGTTTTTCAGGAAGACCAACAATTTTTTTCCCGTGTCCCGCATAATCCAAAACAGCCTGATAATCTTCGCGCATTGTTGTAAATTCTTTCGCACCGATATTAAATGTATCGTTTACTTTTTCTTCGGGTAAGGTCATTGTTAAATAAGTTGCATCGCACAAGTCTTCAACATCAAGTAATTGATAACGATTGTTACCACTGCCGATCATTGGAAAATTATGACCTGTATGTGCCCAGTCATAAAGAAGGGCAAACACTCCCAATCTTTCGGGACCAATAAAAGATTTGGGGCGAAGTATCGGAATGCACATTCCTTCTTTTCTATATTCTTCACAAATTTCTTCTGCTTTTACTTTTGCTTTACCATAAGGACCGACACCATCAAGTTTATCTGTCTCGTAAAGAGGATGATGATCAGGTATACCGTAAACCGCGGTAGATGAAATATGAATAAATCTTTTTACATTTTTTTGTTTTGCAATTTCGAGCAGTAGTTTTGTCCCGTCAATTCCCGTTGTCATAATTTCATTTTCTTCGTAAAGCGGAAGTGCCATAGCTGAATGAATTACAATTTCACAACCATCAATTGCATCTATAATATCTCTCTCATTTCTAATATCACCGGTTACAATTTTAATTTTGTCTTTTACATCAGGATAATCAAACATTGCTACATCAAGTGAAACAACGTCATATTCTTTCTTTAATAAAAAACGAATTAAATTAATTCCAAAAAATCCCGCGCCACCTGTAACTAATATTCTCATTCTATATCCTTTTTTATGTTGCTGAGAGCACAAAGTTTGTATTTAATTTTTCTATAAGTATTCTTTTTTATATATTAAAATCTACAAACTAATGGAGGAAAAATGAAATTAGTAAAAATTATACTCGCTCTCTTATTATTTTCGATAATTATTTCGGGGCAAGGGTTTGAAGGATTCGTTAAATACAAAATGGAAAGCGAAGATGAAACTATGTTCATGAAATATTTTAAGAAAGGTGAAAGTGTGAGAATGGAACCTGAGATGGAAGGTGCAATGGGCGGTGCTGTTCTTTTTAAGGATGGGAAAACTTTTATGCTGATGCCACAGCAAAATATGTACATGGAATTTAACATGGATGAATATGAAGATATTGAAGCAGAGGAAGAAAACTTCAAAGAACCTGTTAAAACGGGTGAAACAAAAGACATTCTTGGTTATACGTCTGAGAAATGGATTTTTGAAGATGAAGAACACACGACAGAAGTTTGGGCTGCAAAAGGTTTAGGTGAATTCATTTTTATGTCAACACCAATGGGACAACAAGATATGCCGAAATGGTATAAAGATCTTTCATCAGGAGGATTTTTCCCGATGTTAATTATTGCTCGTGATAAAGCCGGGAAAGTTGATGGAAGAATGGAAGTTGTAGAAATTAAAGAACAAAATGTCCCTTCAAACATGTTTGAGATACCGAGCAATTATCAAAAGTTTAGTATGCCGGGTGGGTTTTAATTGAAAAAAATTATTGCGGCAGTATTATTTTTATTCTTGCTTTCATGTACCGAGCAAATTGATTTTCAAATTGATGATAGAAGTCAATATAAGCCAATCTCCGAAATTCAGTTTAAGGAAATAAAATTAGAAGGGGAAATAGCGCATCGAGAATCGGAAATTTCAGGTCTTGCCTGGTATAGAGATTATTTAATTTTACTGCCGCAGTTTCCTTTTAAATTTGGTGACGGACTAAGCGGTTCGCTTTTTTATATTCCCAAATCAAAAATTATTTATCATCTTCAATCCAAATCTCAAACTCCCTTAAAACCTGCGAGGCTCAAACTATTCGCTGATGGATTAGAACAATTTAATCGCTGGGGTTCCGGATATGAGGGAATAATTTTTAATGATAATGATGTATATATTATTTTTGAATCGTACAGAAATTCTAATGCATTTGTTGTAAAAGGGGAGATTGATTTCGCAAATAATTCAGTTACACTTGAAGCAGCTACTCTGCAGGAAATTGAAATTCCAACAAAACTTCCGAATCTTACTGCCGAAACAATAACATTGTTTGAAGATAAAATTCTTGTCATAAATGAAGTAAATGGAATTAATTTAATTGAAAATCCTAAAGCAAATCTTTTTTCATCAGAACTTTCAAGTCGTTCGGAAATTTCATTGCCGAATATTGAATACCGCGTTACCGATGCAACCGAAATCGAAAAAGATAGTACGTTTTGGGTAATCAATTATTTATGGACAGGCGAAATTAATTATATCAAACCGCAGAATGATGCACTTTTTGATAAATACGGAATTGGAAAATCTCATCAAAATTCCCAAACAGTAGAAAGATTGGTGAAATTGAAAATTAGCAATAACGAAATACAATTTGCCGATCAACCACCGATTTATATTCAATTAAATTCTAACCGTGGAAGTAGAAATTGGGAAGGGTTAGTAAAATTAGATGAAATCGGCTTTTTAGTGGCAACAGATATGTTTCCCCGTACAATTTTGGGCTTTATTCCTTATTCGGAATAAACTAAATTTTGAATTTCTACTTTAATTGAAATCTTGACTTTCCTAAAGAATCCAAATATATTTACAAGCTATATAAAAATCTCTTTAACGGAGGATTTGTTTTGAAACAGGAAAAAATTACAAGGTTTGTTAAAACCGAAGAAGCTGATAGAAAATGGTATGTAGTTGATGCTACCGATCAGGTTTTAGGCAGATTAGCAACTAAAGTCGCAAGTGTTATTAGAGGAAAACACAAACCTTCTTTCACTCCCAATATGGATACCGGTGATTTTGTAGTTATAGTTAACGCAGATAAAGTGAAAATGACCGGGAAACGTGAATTATTGAAAACTTATTTTAGACATTCCGGTTACCCTGGTGGTGTCAAATTGTTGACTTATCAGCAAATGAAAGATAATCATCCCGAATGTATTGTTGAATTTGCAGTAAAAGGGATGCTTCCGAAAAATAAACTTGGAAGAAAATTAGGATCAAAATTAAAAGTTTATGTTGGTGCAGATCATCCTCATGCAGCACAAAAACCTGAATTATTAAGTTTATAAAAGGTAGATTTAATGACAGATAAAATATTTGTTGGACGAAGAAAAAATGCAACTGCCCGTGTATTTTTAAGAAGCGGCAACGGAAAAGTTACAATCAACAAAAGAGAATTTGAGAATTACTTCCCGCTGAAAGATAATCGCGATGACGTAATCCTTCCTTTCAAAGTTACCGAAACTGCCGGAAAATACGATGTATATGTGAATGTAAGCGGCGGCGGTGTTTCCGGTCAATCTGAAGCTATTAGACTCGGAATAGCAAGAGCACTTGAAAGTATTAACCCTGATTTTAGACCGGCTCTAAAAGCCGAAGGATTATTAAGAAGAGATCCGCGAATGGTTGAACGTAAGAAATACGGTCGTCCTAAAGCTCGTAAAAGATTCCAGTTCTCTAAGCGATAATTTTTATTTATTAATTAACAATATTCATATTCTCGGATCTGCCCCCTGTGTCTCGACCTGAAAACGGGATTAAAGGCGGAGTTGAAGAGAATAGAAGAAAAACAGGAGTAATCATGTCTAAGTTAGAATTAACTAAGCTTATCGAAGCCGGTGCACATTTCGGGCACCTTACACGTCGTTGGAACCCTAAAATGAAACCCTACATTTTCATGGAGAAAAAAGGGATTCATATAATTGATTTAAAGAAAACACAGCAAAAAGTTGAAGAAGCTGCTAAAGCCGCTTATGAAGTCGCTGCAAAAGGTCATAACTTTCTTTTTGTTGGAACAAAAAAACAAGCTAAAGGAGTAATCGCTGAACAAGCTAAAAGATCTGGTAGTCACTGGGTAAGTGAAAGATGGCTTGGCGGTATGCTTACTAACTATAGTACTATTAGAAAAAGTATTAAGAGACTTCAGAATATTGAAAAGATGGAAACTGATGGAACATTTGAAAAGATTACAAAGAAAGAAACACTTCATCTTTCAAGAGAACGCGATAAATTAAGAAAAGTACTCGATGGTGTGGAGAATATGGGCAGAGTTCCGGGTGCTATTTTTATAGTAGATATTAAAAAAGAATCTATTGCTATAAACGAAGCGTTGAGATTGAATATTCCGATTTTTGCAATCGTGGATACTAATTGTGACCCTGATCCGATTGATTATATTATCCCTGCTAACGATGACGCAGTTAGTACAGTTGAATTAATTACAAAAGAAATAGCAGATGCAATAATTGAAGGTAGCCAGAAAGCTAAAGAATTGAAAGCTGAAGAGAATGCAGAAAGAGAAAGACAGAAGAAAGTATCGGAAGAAAGTGAAGAAAAGAAAAAACCAAGAAAAGGAAAAATCAGAAAAGTAAATCTTGAAACAAAAGAAGAAAAAAAGATAGATAAAAAAGAACCGGAAAAAGTTGAAACGGAAACCAATACTCAATCTGTAGACCAAAAGCCAAATCAAGAAGAAGTAAAAACTGAAGAAGACAAAGGTAAATCCGAAGAAACCGAAACTGAGAAAAAATAAGGATAAATAAAATGTCAATATCAGCAGCACAGGTTAAAGAATTAAGAGAAAAAACTGGCGCAGGAATGATGGACTGCAAAAAAGCGCTTACCGAAGCTAACGGTGATTTCCAGAAAGCTATTGAAATCTTGCGTAAAAAAGGTGCATCAGTTGCTGCAAAAAGAGCAGAGAGATCGGCTAATGAAGGTGTTGTTATTACTAAAGTTTCTGATGATTATTCTAAAGGAATAATTCTCGAAGTTAATTGTGAAACGGATTTTGTTGCTAATAGTAATGACTTCATTCAGTTTGTTGATTTTATATTAAGTGCAATCGAAGTTCATAACCCTAAAAATCTTGATGAGTTGTTTTCATTAACACATGAAGGGAAAAACCTTAAAGATGCATTGACCGACATCATAGGAAAGATAGGCGAGAAAATCGAAGTATCCCGTTTTGCAGTTGAATCTTCCGAAAACGGAGTGCTTGTGGGATATATACACCACGGTTCTAAATTAGGTGTTCTTGTAAAAGCAGATAATGTGAAGGAAGAAGGTAAAGAAGATTTAAGTATTATATTAAAGGATGTTGCTATGCAGATTGCAGCTATGAAACCTGACTATATAGCTCCGGAGAATGTTCCTGCGGAAGTAATTGAAAAAGAAAAAGAAATTTATCGTGAAGTTGCCAAAAAAGAAGGTAAGCCCGAAAACATTCTTGAAAAAATTGCAGAAGGCAAGTTGAAAAAGTACTATGAAGAAAATACTCTTGTTGAACAAGCGTATATTAAAGATAATACAAAAACTATCGGTGACTTAATAAAAGAGTATAACAAAAAATATTCATCCGATGCGAAAATAACTCTCTTCCATCGCTTTCACCTCAGCGATGAGAATAAATAATTCATTTCAAAAAGGTCTTATTTTTTAATAAGACCTTTTTTTTTATATTTCCAAAGCCTATGAAAAATAAAATAAAATACAAAAGAATATTATTAAAACTTAGCGGTGAATCATTGATGGGAAAGAAAGGACATGGGATTGATCCCGAAGTCCTTGATTTCTTTTCGCGCGAAATAAAGAAAATTAAAGACTTCGGAGTTGAAGTCGGTATCGTTATTGGCGGAGGCAATATTTATAGAGGTCTCAATGCCAGTGCTCAAGGAATTGATAGAGTTACAGGCGATCAAATGGGTATGCTCGCTACATTAATTAATTCTCTCGCACTTCAAAATGCACTCGAAAATCATGGGATGTATACAAGGCTCATGAGTGCAATTAAAATGGAAGAAATAGCCGAGCCATATATAAGGCGCCGCGCTATTCGTCATCTTGAAAAAGGTAGAATTGTAATATTTGGTGCCGGTACCGGTCATCCTTATTTTAGTACCGATACAGCCGCATCGTTACGTGCAGTTGAAATTGAAGCTGATGCAATTCTTAAAGGAACAAGAGTTGATGGTGTTTATAATGCTGATCCGGAAAAAGACCCTGAAGCTATTCAATTTGAATCTATTTCATACATAGATGTTCTTAAGAAAAATTTGAGAGTAATGGATTTAACAGCTATAAGTTTATGCCAAGAAAACAGTCTGCCTATTATAGTTTTCAATATGGATAAAGATGATAAT
>DSBF01000555.1 GCA_011049495.1 Ignavibacteria bacterium | reverse complement strand
TCCCGGCTACTAATCCTAAAGTTACTACATCGGAAACAGCGTAATTCATTTTAAGATAAACGTTATAACCGGCGAGATCTCCGTTGTTGATATCGTACTTTAACGGATCAACAGCGCTGCCATCTGAAGTGTTTAAGAAACCGGCATGTGTTTTGTTGTCGATTTCATCTTTACCAATTAAGTAGTTAGCTTCGTAAACAAGTGTCAACTTATCAATTTTTGTTGTACCTGCTACACCAAAAATTCCAAGTGATGTAACTTGAGGTGAGAATCTCGGTCTGTTATAATGTAATCCATCAATAATATATGCCGTGGAATCGTTAATACTTGCGTCGTTATAATACATCCCGTAAACCTCGAGAGAGGTAGTATTAAATTTCGTATTGAATGAAGCTAAAAATAAATTTGCATCTCTTGGATCATTATGACCATAAGGAAGAGGTCCGTCAGGTTTTACATCAGAAATTCCATTAACTCCTTCCGAAATTTTTGCCCAGCCCAGTTTTAGATTGCTGCTGCCAAGAGAAATATCTCCGGTAATACCGTCATAATTGTTATCAAGAACCATTTTGTTTCCTGTTGACCAGTTAAAACGACCAACTGTAAAAGCTGTACTTAGCGGATGGAAGTTGAACCACAAATAAGCTTGATCAACGTGCAGCATATAATGTGTGTCTTTATTATCGAAAAGACCGCTTGCCCCTCGGTAAGTCGGCGGTTCATTATCAACACCCCACCAACCTTGACCCAAATCTAATCTTGTTACAGCTTTGAGATCAGGTCCATAATTAGCTGAAAGATTCAACCTCAGCATCTGTACAATGTAGTGATCTTCATAAGGAATTGCACCGAGTCTAAAATCATTCTGAAACTGCCCCCATGCAGTGTAAACACCGTTAAGCTTAAATTCGGTTTTCTTTTCATCTTGAGCCGATAAATTAAGTGTCATTATTACGAAAAGAACTAAAATTAGTGTGAATACTCTTTTCATTTATTACTCTCCTGTTTATGAAATGGTTTTTAAGAAAGAAAAAGAGACAATAATAGTGCCATAGAAGTCCTAAGTAAAAGAGCACTATAATTACAGTTTCTATCGATTTTACGATACTAATAACCGATTAAGCGGGGCGAAAAAGCGTCAGCAGACAAACTTCCGTCAGAGTTAAACTATGCCGAATTTTTTCATTTTATCGCGAAGTGTGGTTCTCTTTAGCTTAAGCAGTTCGGCTGCTTTGGTTTGATTTCTTTTAGCTTTCTCCAATGCCCAGCTAATGGCTTCTTTTTCTATATTTTCAATTACCGAAAGAATATCAACAGAGTCATTGTTATTAAAGGAAATAAGATTTGTTTGCTTATCGCCGCATATTAGATCAGCCGGAATCATATCTTTTGTAATTTCTTTATGTTTTGTAAGTGCAGCAATACGGTAAACTGCATTTTCTAGCTGGCGTATATTACCGGGCCAATCATAGCAAGAAATTAACTCAAGGGCTTCGGGAGAAAATTGCAAATCACTTTTACCGGCTTTTTGCAAAAAGTGCTCGACAAGCAGGGGTATGTCTTCTTTTCTTTGTCTTAACGACGGGATTCTAATCGGGATTACTCGAAGTCTATAATACAAATCTTCTCTAAATTCTTTTCTCTTAACTTTCTCCCATAAGTCAACTTTAGTAGCACAAATTACTCTAACATCAACCTTTATAGGCTTTGTACCACCCACTCTTTCAAATTCTCTTTCTTGAAGAACACGTAACAATTTAACTTGCGAACTCATTGGAATATCATCAACATCATCAAGGAAAAGAGTACCGCCGTCGGCAATTTCAAACCTGCCTAGTTTTTCTTTATAAGCACCGGTGAATGCTCCTTTTTCATGACCGAATAATTCACTTTCCAATAACGATTCGTTCAATGCCGCGCAACTTAATTTTATAAACGGTTTTTCTTTTCTTTGACTGTTATAATGAATTGCATTTGCAACAACTTCTTTTCCCGTACCGCTTTCACCTTCTATAAGTATAGACATTTCGCTTGTACTTATCATTTCAATCTGATCAAAAAGTTCGATCATTACTTTTGATTTGCCGACAAGGTTATGAAACGAATACCTATCTTCCAATCTTTTCTTTAATGAAATATTTTCATCTAGCAAAGATTTTACCTTTTCATATTTTTGAACAAGCAGCAAGAGTTGATCTGATGAGAATGGTTTTGTAATATAATCATATGCGCCTTTTTTCATCGCTTCAACAGCCGATTCAATTGTGCCGAAAGCCGTAATCATAATTACGGCAATTTCATTGTTGATTGATTTAACTTTTTCGAGGACCTCAAATCCATCCATTTCAGGCATACGTATATCGGTAATAACGATATCAACATTATTTTTTTCTATGTAATTAATAGCAAGGACTGAAGAAGCAAATGCCTCGGCTTTATAACCGGCTTTTCTTAAAGCATCTGTCATTGTAATTCTTTTTGTTTTTTCATCATCAATAACAACAATATTCATTTTCTTGCCGTGTCTAATATTTCGATGTTATCTTTAATTACTTCATTCGATTCTTCAAAATGAGGAAGTGTTATAATAATTTCAGTTCCCTTATTGATTTCACTTTTAATATCAATATTGCCGGCATGTTCGTTAATAACATTGTAAGCAAGATATAACCCCAAGCCGGTACCGTTATCTTTCTGCTTTGTCGTGAAGAAAGGATTAAACACCTTTATCCGATCCTCTTCAGAAATTCCAATTCCCGTATCTTTAATGGATATTTTGATGTTCTTATTATTATCAACAGAAGTGCTGATTGTTATTGATCCATCATCGGAGATTGCATCATAAGCGTTAAGTATAAGATTGACGAATACTTGACCGAGATAATGAGTTTCCCCAAAAATAAAGAGTGATTCATTATGAAATTCTTTTGTAATAGCAATTCCTTTTTCCTTCAACTTAAATTTTGTTAATTCGATCGCATCTTCTATTATGTCGTGAACATTAACCCTTACTTTTTCATTTGAGTGCGGTTTAGCGTAATCGAGAAGACGCCGTACCAAGACCTCAATTCTAAAAAGACCTTCAAGTGCAAGTGAAAGGTAATCCTCAGCTTGTTCTTTATTATCCAAATCACTCAGAACCATTTTTATACAATTTTGAATACCGTCTAAAGGATTATTTATTTCGTGTGCGACCCCCGAAACGAACTGTCCAATGGCTGCCATTTTTTCGGAATGCATTAATTGAAACTGGGCAATTTTCAGTTTCTCATAAGCATTTTTAATTTCTCTTGTTCTTTCCTTAATTTTTTTCTCAAGTTCTTCGTTAGCCTTAACAAGCTGCCTTTCTAATTCGACTTTTTCGGTTACATCCTGGCTGGCAAGAACTACACCTCTAAAATTTCCATTTTCATCTTTAACAACATTGTAATTATTATCAAAATATTTTCCTTTTGATTTTATCATTTTATGACGTGTTGCATATTCACCCGTATTAAAAGCATGAAGATCATCCAAAACTTTTCCATGAATTCGTTCAGAATGACATTGAAGAATTGATGTCCCTAATCTATCTTCGCTGCAAATACCTCTAATTTCTTCACCGGCTTTATTAACAAAAGCAAATTTGTGGTCTTGATCTACATAAACAATTCCAACCTCAAGGCTGTCGAGAATGTCGACTAAATTTTTCTTATCCAAATACTTTGAATCAGGCATAAAGCCTCCTTATTAATACAGCCAATTCTTATTATTTGTTATAGAAAAGCAAAAACTATTCCAACAGCTAATATACAAAATTCCGCAATTTTAATAGGATATACAGTTCTGATTTAGGGAATCTATTTCGGCTTTGAGAAATTAAATTAGTTCTTGGATACTAATTGTTCTTCTAAATGAATAAATTCAGCAGTTTTTTCAGCTTCTTAGAAAGGTAAACTGTGAGGATTCCTAATAAAAAGCCGACTATTATGTTAAGAATTCCGAAAACTATAAGAATCATTTCAAGAGGAAGCTTAGAAAGCGTATTGAGAAGAAAAACATCTCTAAACATGTTTTTGTATGTTGTGAAAATGTGAGTCCCCCAGAAGAACCCATGCATAATAATGCCATGACCAAATGTATAAAGCATTAAAATAACTGCTGTCGAAATAGAAGCTTTCTTAAAATCCTTAACTAAATAAAAAATGACTTCAGCTAAAACACCTTGAATCAATACAGCCAAAAGAGCCGAGTGTTGAATTGTCCCGTAATAAACTGCCTTAAGAATTACTGCAATTACCGCGAGCAGGATAACCGACCCGGTAAAATCTGCAAGTTCTTTAGTACATATTATAAAAACAACTGCTAACGAGGTTAAGAACATTCCTCTTACCGGAAGAGGATAAGAACGAATTAAATCACCCAATAATATTTCAGATATTCCCCAAAATATTGCAAGGATAAAAAGAGCTATTATTTCATGATTTCGTTCCATCTTAAAAAGAATTTCCAGATTAATTGAAATAAAATGAGGCTCTCCGGTAGAGGACCGGAGAGCCTTGCTTATCCCACAAACAGGTTAGACGTTTTCTAGCTTAGTATCTCCAAAACGGTTTCCCTGGCAATTTTAATTCTACTGCTTGTTTATTAAATGCTTTTGTATCGATTACGTTTCTATCTAAATAAAATTGATAGAGACTGTCGTTATCAGCTTTATATTTTGTACCGTCAAAATGTTCCTTATTGTTGTATCTCGATAACCAAAGCTGCCATTGTTTATCCGAAAGCAATCCGGATTGATGAGCCGCTTCAACGTTTTGGTAAATTCGTTCCCAATAATCAGGATAATTATTATAAACAAAAGGAGTAGTATTTGCGTGTGAATTTATTCCCCATGCATTTCCGGGAATATCATAAAGTGCAAAAGGAATAAATTTGCCGGGATGATTTGAGTTAACCCATCTTTTTGCTTCGGGGTCTCCCTTTTCGGCAGCCCATGTTAGCATTTCAACTAAAGCCTTCTGCATATCCCATACACCGTGCCATTGTGTATAATCCGCACCCATCATAATTGCACCATGTCTGAATCTTCTTCCTTCATGATGCCAAGCATTGTACATCATTACTTCGGGAACTTCATCCCAACCGGTGAGCACCGGGTCAGAATAAAATTTTCCGTTGAGTTCTAGTCTACTAATAATTCCACTATTTGTTAATTTCTTAGTCCAATAGACGAATTCTCGTCTCATCTCATTGTATTGTAAATTAACAAGATCTGCAGTCAACATGTATACATCAACAAAATCCGGGGAGTGACAACTTTTACAGACCGATTCCATTCTGCCTCGTTTCATCTGCCAATTGCCAAGATTTTCTTCATCCCAAACGGTTCTGTAACTCCAAGGCGCTTGAGATTCCCACGCAAGTCGGGCACTAACGTTATGAGTCATCGGCTGATTTCCATCGGAATCCATATGACAAGTAGTACAAACCGGGATATCAATTGGTATTTGTTTGTAATCATCTGATCTATAAGTTAAATCGAGATGTTTTTCCGTTGCTCTAAAAATATTACCGTGCTTAGATTCCAGATATATTTCAATATGCGGGTGATCTGGTCCAACATGACATTCGCCGCATGTTTCCGGCTGTCGCGCAACGGCTTTGCTGAATGTATGTTTCGGATGACAAGCATCGCACTCTCCCACACTGCCGTCCGGCCAAGTATTCCCGATATTATGGCATTGCTCGCAACCATGTTTTGTTGCAATAGGAAATTCAAAAACGGCTCTATCACCGTTTGATAAAAGCCAAAATTGATGCGCGTGTTTGCTGTCGGCAAATTCAGCAACTTCTTTTTCATGACACTCTGCACAATCTTTTGGAGTTGGATGTTTAGCGACAAGTAAATCGCTTTCGGGACAATAGAAAGCATCAAAATCACCTTTCTCTGCAGTGTGGCAGTCAACACAACCAATATTCTGCTCGGCATGGACACTTTGTTTCCAATGATCAATTGCTTTAACAGCTATCCCCTTGTTGGTATGACAATCAACACATCTTTTATTAACACCGCTTATTTCAATAACCGGTGAGTATGAAACCGATTGTTTCATTTCAACACCTGCTATTATTATCAAAATGACTACAAGCAGAATGCTGAATATTCCCACTAACATTTTTTGCGTTTTTAAAGAATCTTGTTCAGCCATAGAAAAGCTCCGTAATTACTTTTATTATTATTAAACAAACATTTCATAAACAGTGAAAAGCAGAAAAAGAAAAGCACATAAACTTCCGAAAAAGTAATGCACTTTTATCTTGGGCCATTTTATTTTGATGTACTCGTCAATGAACGGCCAAAAGGTTCCAACTATAATAAAAACTATAATTAGGTATATCCCGAATCGCAGAGGTAATAAATTCAACAATGCATAAATTCC
>DSBF01000481.1 GCA_011049495.1 Ignavibacteria bacterium | reverse complement strand
AGCCAAACACTTAAAACTATCCAGCAGTAGTTTTATGGTGTGAACTTCTTCGGGGGATGCACCGGCAAGTATCTCGGCTCTTGTTATAACACTAATGTATGAGTCTCTATTTCTCGACAACCACTTTGATGCTTTATCAACCCCGTTAAGGTGATCAATTAAAATTACCGAATCAATTAGAAATTTACCCATAACAGACTATTTCCACTCATCTCTAATCGATTCTATATACTTTGACGCATCTGCTTTTTTGCTTTTCCAAAGACCGTGCGAAATTTTTAATACGTCCTTTGTTTCAGCGTCAACTTTTTTTTTGTACAACATTAATGCTTCTCTTATTGTTTCTGCTGTCGGGCGATTATTTTTTTTGCTATAATCATCAAGCCAAACTTTTATTTCGCGGGGCAAAGAAATTATTGTTCTTATCATTTTGACAATCCTTTTATAACAATATATCACTATGGTGATATATATGCAACTCTAAAAATTTTTACCAATATAATTGCTTTAAATATTTTTTTGACGGAAATTTAGTCTCGGTTGTCTTTGAGATAATTTATTCCGAGACACACTCCCCAACATTGTTTCACTTTAATTAACTTCTAATATTCGAAAGACCTTTTTTGCACAGTTTTTCGATTGGCACACAAAATGAAACTTCCTGTCTTAAATTCAACTTACGAGGAAAAAGTGACAACGTTTATCGGAAAAGATGGGGAATACCAGATACATAGTTCTTCGCTTATCTTTCAATCTCAACTAAATTTAGAGGGCGAAGGGGTTTCAAATAAAATTGTTCATCTTACGGCGGAAAGTATCCGAAATATTGAAGATAGAAATCGAGTAAAGTATAAGATAACCGAACTCGAGTTAGATGAGATAGCTTATTCGTTAATAGGATAATTATTTATTTAATTGCGAGAGTGATTCCTTGATAACATCTTCAATTGTAATTGATGTTCGTGAGTTCATTACATCACGGACAATCTTTTCGGCAGTTTTAAGATTATAACCCAAGTTAACAAGAGCTGCGATGGCATCCGATCTTATAGATGAGGGTGCCCCCGCTTCGGCGGGTTCAAATTTTTCGGTAAGTTTATTTATTTTATCTCTTAACTCAACCAGTAATCTTTCAGCGGTCTTTCTTCCTATGCCCGGCACGGCTGTTATTCTTGATAAATTGCCTTCATCAATAGCATACTTTAATTCATCAACTTGAATGCCCGACAATAGACTTTGCGCTAACTTTGGACCAATGCCACTAACACTGATTAGCAGTTCAAACATTTCTTTTTCGGATGGGGTAAAAAATCCATACAAATCAATCGCATCTTCTTTTACCGATGTATGAATAAATAAAGAGGCGGATTCGCTTAAATCGGGAAGCTTCTCAAAAGTAGAAATAGATATATTGACGGTATAACCGACACCGTTTACATCGAGTAAAATTTTTGTCGGTTTCTTTGAAATTATTTTACCTGTTAAATGTCCGATCATTTCGATTTACTATTGATTATTTTCTATTGACAATTAAGTTTGTATCATTTGCTCAATACTTTGTCGGGATTTGCTTCAATAAATTTTTTCCAGCTTCCTGCATTTTTTATCGGCGATGTCATTTTGAATGCATGACAAATTGCAACAGCAAGTGCATCTGTTTCATCAAATTTAATTTTAGTTTTTCTTATACTCAAAAGTTTTTTGATCATATACTGAACCTGCTCTTTTGATGCGGCTCCGTTTCCGACAACAGATTTTTTAACTTCGCGCGGACTATATTCGGCTGTGTCTAAATTATTATGTTTTGCAGCGAGCATCGATACGCCGCGGGCGTAGCCTATCTTTAATGCAGATTGAACATTCTTTCCATAAAATGCTGTTTCGAGTGCAAATGCATCGGGGTCGTATTTTCTAATTAATAAAGTAAGTTCGTTATAAATTGCTTCGAGGCGGGGCGCCATTTCTTTTACAGCGGGAGTTTTGACTATACCGGAATCAATCAAGCTAAGTTGATTTCGATAATATTTAACTACCCCGAAACCGGTGTAAATTGTCCCGGGGTCAATTCCAAGTATAATCATTTTATTTACTGTTCTTCTTCAACAAAATCTGCATTAGTAAAAACGTTTTGTACATCGTCATTATCTTCGAGCATATCGATAAGTTTCATTATTCTTTCGCTTTCTTCTCCTTTTACTTCAATCATATTCTGGGCAACCCATTGTAACGAAGCGTTTTCTATTTCTAACCCGGCATTAATTAAGGCTTTTCGAACGGATTCAAATGCTTCGAGAGAAGTTGTAATTTCAAAATATCCTTCTTCGGTAGATATATCATCGGCACCGGCATCTAAAACAATTTCCATTATATCATCTTCGGTTTTATCTTGAGCCTGCAAAGTAATTACTCCTTTTCTATTGAAGCCGTATGAAACTGCTCCCGACTCTGCCAAACTACCACCAAGTTTGTTGAACGCATGGCGAATCTCGGCAACCGTTCTGTTTTTGTTGTCGGTTACACTTTCAATCATAACGGCAACACCACCGGGGGCGTATCCTTCGTAAGTCATTTCAGAATAGCTAACTCCTTCAAGTTCACCTGTAGCTTTTTTAATAGCTCTGTCAATATTATCAGCAGGCATATTTGCGGCTTTAGCATTATCGACCGCAAGCCGTAATCGCGGATTTGCGTCGGGGTCTCCGCCGCCGTTTCTTGCGGCTACCGTTATTTCCTTTATAAGCTTCGTAAATATCTTGCCTCGTTTAGCATCAATAACTGCTTTCTTTCTTTTGATTGTCGACCATTTAGAGTGACCGGACATAAATTGTTTCTCCTAATTACTTACTAGTTCTTTCTCTTTTACTTTTAAGTCTTTTATTCTAAGCTGCGGATATGATTTACCGTCTTTTACAACCGTTTCAATAGTAAAAGCCATATCTACAAGATTTCTTTCTTTGTCGATTTTGTCGGCATAGTATCCCAAGTTAAATCCAATTGAATCGAAAATTTTATCATTGCCGTTTTGCTTAACACACGTTAACAGATGGTTTGTTCCTACGATTCTTGGCGGATAAACAAGCTGTACATTTTCGGAAAGGAATACCGGTCTCATATTACCGGGTCCGAACGGTGCAAATTGATTTAATATTCTAACAAACTTTGGGGTTATTTCTGAAAGAGAAACTTTCGTATCGATATGAATTTCGGGAAGTATTTCTTCTTCCGAAAGATGTTTACGCAAGTAATTGTTAAATCTATCTTTAAACTCGGGTATTTTATCAATTTCGAGTGCCAGTCCGGCGGCAGCTTCATGACCGCCGAATTGAAGCAATAAATCTTCTGAAGCTTCCAAAGCTTTGTAAATGTTGAAACCCGATATGCTCCTTGCCGAACCTTTGGCAACGCCATCAATTGTTGTAAGCATTATAGAAGGTCTATAATATTTTTCAACTAAACGGGAAGCAACAATACCTATCACGCCCGGATGCCAATTATCATCGTGTAATATTATCCCAAAATTTTTATGAAAATCATCGTCCATTTCCACGAGTTCAACCGCATGCGAAAAGGTAGCTTCGTCTATTTTTCTTCTCTGTTGATTTTCGCTCTCTAAAACTTCGGCAAGTTTAATTGCGTCGTCCGGATTTTGAGTTATAAACAAATCAACAGCACGGATTGCGTCTCCTAATCTTCCAACAGCGTTAATTCTTGGAGCAATTGTAAAGACAATCTGCCCGGCACTTAAATTACCCGGTTCCATCCTTGCGCTTCTTATTAATGCTAGGATGCCCGGTCTCGGGTTTCTATTAATTAAATCAAGCCCTTCTCTAACAAGAATTCTGTTTTCATCAACCAGGGGAACAATATCTGCCGCGCCGGCAAGCGCCACTAAGTCTAAGTGTTTCAACGCCATATCCTTGTGCCCAATTCTATCGCCAATGGCTTGTGCTAATTTAAATGCAACACCGGCACCGGATAAATATTTTAATGGGTAATTACAGCCCGGTTTAAGAGGGTCTAATACGGCAACAGCATTTGGAATAACTTCTTTAGGTTTGTGATGATCACAAATTATCGAATCAATGCCGAGTGAATTTGCGTGATCAATTTCTTCTACAGCAGTAATACCGCAGTCGACGGTAATAATGAGATCCGTTTTTTGTTCGTTAAGATAATCTATCCCTTCTTTAGATAAACCGTATCCCTCGGTTAACCTGTTGGGAATATATATTTCAACATCTGCCCCGAGTTCTTTAAGGAACAGATACATTAATGCTGCGGCACAAGTCCCGTCAACATCATAATCGCCATAGACAGCAATCTTTTGGTTCCCGGTAATTGCATTAATAACTCTTATAGAAGCTTCTTCCATTCCATCCATTAAAAACGGATTATGCATCCCCTCAAGAGAGGGACGAAAATATGCCTTTGCTTCGTGAAAGTTAGAAATGCCTCTTGCAATTAAAAGATTGGCTAAAATAGGAGATATATTCAAGCTATCGGCAAGAGCCAGAACATCCGTCTGGTTGCTGCCTTCTTTAAGTTTCCAGCGTTTTATTAACATAGTTAACACTGGAGAAGAAAAGCTAAAAGACCAAGCATATAAGCCGAATTCTGTAATCCGCCGGTTGACGGACGGCAATTATTTATCTTGTTCCAATATTACTATTGGAATCTAGCGGTCTACCCGAAGGAAAACGGGCGAGCAACCCGCACTTCAAAAATGAAGAACCTTCTGTTTGACCTTGCTCCGAGTGGGGTTTACCTTGATCCATCAAACGACGGACTCCCTTAAAAGGGACCCTCGGTATTACTACCGAAGCGGTGGGCTCTTACCCCGCCATTTCACCTTTACCAGTCTAAACAGACTGGTAGTATGTTTTCTGCGGCACTAGCCGTTTCCGGCTGCTTTCGCAATGCGGAACCCGGGTGTTACCCGGCACCCTGCTCTACGGAGTTCGGACTTTCCTCCCCGACTTAGTCGGGGTAATTGCCATGCTTGGATCATCAGCTTAACTTCAACCATCCTTAATTAATAAATAAATTATCCTCAATTAAGAGAAATATAAGAAAATTTTTTTGTTAATACATTATTAATTTTTTTGCAGTGACCGGGTTGCCGATTTTTGTGCGGTTTTCTGCTTTTTAGGAGAGTGTGTTTTTAACTTGTTAAAAAAACAATTAAAGTTCATTACCAACAAAGGTGATAAAGATTTATAAACGATATTTGTTTTATTTCTTCCGTATAAAATCTATAATTGTACTAATTACCCATCAAATCACTTATAAAGTTTAAGTTCTCCGAATGCGAGTTTGACATAATAATCTTTGCTACCGCGGTTAACGGAACCGAGAGAAACATACCGACTATTCCCCAGATATATCCCCACAATAACAACGAAAGCAAAATAACAAGCGGATTTAATCCCAATCTATCCCCCAATATTTTGGGCTCTAAACCATTACCAATTATTGTCTGAATCACAATCAGTATTGCAGTAACCAACAGAGCATAACCTAATGATTCGTATTGAACAAGTGTCATTACCGCCGGTAGAATTACCGCTATAGCAGAGCCAATATTCGGTATAAAGTTTAACAGAAAAGCAAAGACACCCCAAACAATAAAAAAGTCAACTCCGAATAACCAAAGTATAAAACCGGCTAATAATCCTGTAAGCAGACTAAGTAAAAATTTTGTTGCAATATAGCGTTGTACTTGTGAAGTAATGTCTTTAAAGGTTTTTTCTATTTGTGTGCCCCTGTTTATTTTAAGGTCTTCTAATGTGTCGGTACTCTCGTTAATTTCAACTTCGTGTTTTTTAATCTGCTTCTTAATTTTTTTTAGTGAGCCCTTAATTTTTCTATCTACAAATCTTTCTTTAACAACTTCGTATAGGTTTTTATGCCCGATACTTATGAAGATGAAAAAGAATAAAACGAAAAACGTTGTCGAAAAAATTGTAAGCGTTGAAGTAAAAAAGCTTCCCAAAATACCGCCATAATCCAAATCATCTATAATTCCAATCAAACTGAATTCCGTGAAGAATGGATCTTCTATTCCGATTGAGATTGCGGTATTACTTACAATGCTGTTCAGTTTTTGTTCATAAACATTAATTTGGTCGGCAAACCGACTGAATGATTCTATAACAATTCTTGAAATACCCCAAATGATCAGAATCATTATAAACAGATCAACAAATATTGTAAGCACGGAGGGAATTTTCTTTTTAGTTAAAAGATTATTCAATGGTTCGAAGATGAAGAAAAGAAAATAGGAAATAACAAAAGGAATAAATATATGGTGCAGCTCTCTTAAAACAACAAATATTACTACGAGACCAATTATACTAACAAAGAATTTTATCGCGGGGTCATCAAATATTTTTTTCATTTTTATAAATTATTTTATTGCTAAAATATGATTATAATCTATTAATTATTTGGTAATTTTATAAAACATAAAAATATTTGATCT
>DSBF01000126.1 GCA_011049495.1 Ignavibacteria bacterium | reverse complement strand
TCAATGTTGCATTAATTGGCTAAAATTAAGTTACCTGAAAGGTCTGAAAACAGTAACCTTTAAGGTAATAACATCTTTGCGTAAGGTGAGTTAATAATTAATAAGACTGAATTCAGTAATACAAATTTAATGTCCCATCATTCCTTAGAATGCCTTATATTTGGCATGTGCTAACCGGAATTTTATGGCGAGAAAAATTAAAAAACTTATTGTTGCGGTAATTGGTTTTACAATCCTACTTATTGGTTTGATTGTTGTTTTTACACCTGGTCCTGCTATACTAATAATCCCTATTGGTTTGGCTGTGCTTGCAACAGAATTTGTTTGGGCTGAAAAACTTCTTCATCATTTCAAAGTAAAAGTCAATTCGATTCTTCCCAAAAGAAAAAGAAAATAGTTTATACAGAAAACCTTCGAATCATTACGTAAATTGACCCGAAGGTTTAATTAATTTTTTAAACAAATTTCTTAGAAGGCAGTAACAAATCCTATACCTACTTGTCCGAACTCATTCTTAATGTCATAAGTAGCTTCCGTAAAAAGTCTAATATTTCTTCTTACAACCCAACCGAGGTGAGCTGTTGCCTTTGAAATATCATAAGCGGTCAAATCCGATTCCTGCCAATTATACAAAGCCGCGGCATACCATTTACTTTTATCGCCGTCGGGAGTATAAACCAGTTCTGCAAACATGCCTTTCGTTTCTATATCTTCGGCTTTAGCATATAAAGCTTTTGATAATGGATGAGAATCTTTACGTAATAAGAATTGTGCATTTAACTCAACCTGGTCATTAAAACTAAAAGTCAAATCTCCGCCGGCATACCAAACCTCGTTTGTGAAATAATCACCACCTTGTTCTAAATCTTCTTTACCGTAATAACCGAAACCACCGATTCTAAAAAACTCTCCAATATCTTGAGAAATTCTTCCGGCAAAATTTTTGTGTTTATCGTAATCAAAATTGTTTAGTACATCAGCATCTCCAATACCGGTTCCGTTTAATACTTCAATAATAATATCGGTGCCGGTATCAAAACCGTAAGTAAGCATGATGCCCCGGTCATAAGCCAAATTAATTCGAGATGCACCAATTTTCGTTTTATAAATATCGTAATCATCAAATGTTAATCGTAATTCTCTTTTGAATAATGGATCGGAGACTTGAAATTGACCGATGTATAAATCAAGTTTGGAACCGAATAAATTATTAAACATAATAAAGGCGTCTTCAATACCGGCAACATGCCCGCGTTCACTAAAGAAGAAATAAAAATAATAAGCTATATCGGGTGCGAGTTCACCGCCGGAAAGAAGTTTCAAATTATACGGTGCATTAAAATCACTCTTATCGGAATTGTTATGATTATATGTTACCAGTCCATCTAATCTTACTGCAAGCGGAAGGTCGCGGATAAGGAATAAATCATCATCCCCGGTATTAACATAGTAACGTGGATTTTCTTGATCTGAAAGTACAAAACCGTTACCGGCAAATTCATCACCGTAAGCTTTTAATCTTGGTGCAGGTGCGTGACAAGTTGTGCAGCTCATATTATATTTTCTTGCAAATGCCGGTATCGCAAAAAGTGTATCCGAAAAAAATATTAAGAAGAGAAATCCAATAAATATTTTGATAAATGTTTTTTTCATTTTTCTTTCCTCCATTAATAGAAGACTGTAAACTCTGTACTATGTTCACCAACTTTAATTATTTCCATTTCTTCATCGGGGACTTCTAAAAATTCTCCAACTGATGTAACTAATTTTTGATAATTGATTGTCGCAGTTACTGTTACTTTTCCTTCGGAAATTTCATAAGGTACATTAAAAGTGAATGTTTCGATTTTAGTTTCTCTTGGTCCGAAACGATAATCAACACCGAGCGAGGCGGTGTTCCATTGTTGAATTGTCATTCTACCTTGCGGATCAAAATAGGGCATTCTAAAAATTCTGTTGCCCAATGGTATTGCGTCTCTCTGAACTCCTTTGAAATCCGGCATATCAAGAGGAACACCCATATCTTGGTAAGCTAAAACATCTGCTGCAATAGTGTATTCTTCACCTTCAAAACCCTTTTTATCAACAGGCAGGTGATATACATTACCCTCTGAATCTTTAGCTTCAACATGCAGCCAAACAATTCTATCCTCAACTGAACCGGTTGGGAATTTGTGCCCGGTTTTCTGATTGAATAAAGCAACAGTTAGTTTAACAACATCGCCCGGTTCAACTTCTCGAATATCGGGATGAATTCTAACTTCAATTGTTCCCTTAATCTTACCAGGATCGTGTGCGCCGTGGAATAAATGTAATTTCGTGTCAGGATATGTTATTCCCATCGTTGCACTTTTAGTTTCTGCTTTTGTCATGTGACAGTCTTGACATCTTACATTTTCTTCAGCATAAGGACCTTCTTTCCATTCCAACTGTGTGGATTTCACCCAAATATCGTATGGGCTTTTTTCGTTATGACAAATTCCGCAAAACTCTGTTGTTTTATGAAATTCGGATCTAACAATTTGATGAGCAGGCGAATCAATATCACCTTTACGTGAACTGTATTTTGTTTTACCGGGTGACATTATGTAATTAAAATTGTAAGGCACATCTCCTGCAAAACCGGTTATTGTATGACAGACATCGCAGGAAACTGATTCATTTGCTCTCGAATTTTCAGAAGGAAATGGGGGAGGGTTATCTCCGGAAATATAGGCAATCGGAGTATGACACCCGTTACAACCTTCTTTAACTTCTGCAACTTTCTCATCTCTTTCCGCATGAGGCACCGCTAATTTAAAATACTCAATTTCATCCCAATGATGAGTATAAGCTTGCGACATCATTGCTTGTTTCCATTGCTGGTAAAAATCGGTATGGCAGGATGTTCCGCAGTATTCCGGTTTTTCAAAATCATCGTATGTAAAGTCACCGATTTTTGTCGCTTCTTGAGAAATGATTATTGACGAGAAGAATAAGATTGGTATTAAAGAGAGTAAAAATTTTCTTAACATTTTACCTCCGTGAATGTTTAACACAATTTAAAATAGAGAAAAATATTAAGATGTTCAAATCTTATTCAAAACAATTGTTAATTCTATCTAGACTTTCATTTTCACCTTTTACAAAACTTTTCTTTTACATTTTTATTGACGGATGTTCTTTATAAATTTGCTTCTTATAAAAACAAAAGAGTGAGTATGAAATTTCGCTTTGATAAAATTATTCTGTTAGTGCTTGTTTTAACAACATTATTATCAGCTCAAACCGGTGTGTTTAAATCATATCATTTTAATGGTAAGAAAAGTGCCGAAATATCATACTCTAATGGAATTTATGACGGCATCTCCAGTTGGTATTACGATAACGGTAACCTTCAGGAGACAAAAACATTTGCCAATGGTAAATTAAACGGATGGTGCCGCTCTTATTATGAATCGGGTTTGTTGAAAGAAGAGAAATTTGTTAAAGACGGATACATTGATGGAATAGTTAAAAGATATTTTGGAAACGGCGCATTGAAAGAAATTATTAATTATGAAAAAGGAAAGCTTGTAAAGATAACCACTTTTGAATATGACCCTTATTATCAAGCTCCGATTGAAGCTTACCGGGCTGGGAATCAGCAACAAATTGCTCAAAAGAAAACAGAAGAATTTTTATGCGATGTTAAAATTTGCCCGCAGCCCTTAGGCGGTATGTCATCTATTTATGAAAAATTAATATACCCGCCGGATGCAAAAGCTTATGGTCTTGAAGGTATTGTTAGATTGATAGTTACAGTTGATAGAAACGGTGTAGTAACAGATACAAAAGTGATGAAAGGAATTGGTCTCGGCTGTGATGAAGCTGCAATTGAAGCGGTTCGTAAAACAAGATTCTTGCCGGGACAAAATAACAGCGGTCCGGTTATTTCTAATCTTACACTTAATGTTGAATTCAAAATTGAAAAATCCGAAGAAGTTGCGGCTGCAAGAGAAGTCCCAAATTACGTGCAAGAATCCGAACAAAATTATTCTTCACCAACCATAGGGCATTCGACAACCAGAATAACTCCGGAAAATCTTCCGGATCAATCTTCACAGTTGATGGAAGTAACTAAAAATGAATCAGTTATCTCTGAAGAAACCAGTGTTGCTAAAAGCCCGTTTGATTATTTTAACTGTAGCGGTGTTGATGTATGTGCAAAACCAAAAGATGGTATTAGAGCGGTCATAAATAATTTCAAAATTCCCCAAAGAGTAAGAGATAATAATGTGAAAGGTAATGTAATTGTGCTGTGTGATGTTGATGAAAGCGGACGTGTTACAAAAACAACTGTAATAAAAGATTTATCTCATGGTGCTGGAATTGCTGCCGAAGTTGCGTTAATTGGAATTAAATTTGAACCGGCTCTATTGAACGGGAAACCGGTACGATCAAAAGTTACTGTAACCGTACCGGTTAATTATTGATCTCTAACATCAATTTTTACTGATTATTTTCTATCTCAAAATTTGGCCAGATATCTACCGGTAAATCAGTTAATTGAGATTTTAATTTGATCATTGTTGGTGAATCTATTCCGTACTGCTCGATTAATTGTTTTGCACCCTCATAATTTCCTTCGGCTTGAATTATAAGTACCTTTGTTGCAAGTTCTTGGAGAACATCATAAACTTTTTCATAATTTACTTTCACTTTGTTTGAAACTTCATTGTACTCATAAGCTCCATTTTCCAATAGGTAATTGAATATTATAGCGTTGCCTCCACCGTGTGCCGCATCAACTCCGAATCTAACAGAACGAAATATCCCGGCTAAAAAAGTCGACCAGAGTTCGTTTTGAAATTCTTTCGGATAAACTCCTTTTTCTATCATTAAAACATTGTTGTACATGCCGAGTATATCGGCTTTGCATTCTTCTATTTTGGAATAAGTTTCTTTTAATTCCGTTTTAACTTCGGTTTGCCGACCATCAACCGTTATAAAACCGGGTCCGACACCATGCGACATTTCATGCATTAATGTATGATTGAAAAATGCATCAAATGTGACATACTCAAGTTGTTCGGCATCTAAAACTTTCTGCGCAATAGGGTAAAGTAGCTTTTCAAATTTCGCTTCGTGAATATTTTTCAGCATGACTTTTTTTGAACCTTTTGCTTGACGAACTCTTTCGTCATTAGGCAAATTAAAAGCAAGAGTTTGCACTCCGGCTTTTGTATCACCACCTGAGAAAACTTCTTGTGCAACAATGATCGGTGAATCAGAACCTCTATCATAATTTTTATGTTCGTCTGGTATAGGAAGGTTATCTTCCATCTCTTTCAAGTACTTTGCAAATATTTCCAACTTTTTAGTTTCGTCGGGATCAACAATTGTAAGAAAACATTCAAAAGCGGCTTTGTAATTAAAGAGTTCGTCTTCATAAACTTCATAAGGACCGATAATTACTTCAATGGTATGATCTTTCAAATCCATCCAAGCCATATCGCTTTCAAAGTAATCGTTTGTTTCAAATGCAGTTGCACGTGTGAGTAAATAATTTTTTAGAGTAGGATTATCAGCATACTCTGCTGCTTCTCTTAACAATGCTGAAGCAGTTTCAAGTTTAGTTTTATAGAATTCGGAATAAGGAATAGCAACTAACCCGTTTGCGCTTCTTCTAATAACTGTAAACTCGGATCGAAAAGCTTTTTCATCTTCGGGATTTACTTGTATCCATTGTTCAAATTCTTCTTTGGTTATATCTTCGGGATAATAATTTGCACCTAACGGTTTTTCATCTTCACCGATAAAAGGTTTATTACCGTCCAACCTATCGAAAGGACCAAAATTAATTGTGAAAAATTGTAATTTAAGTTTATCCAACTCATCAGATGAAGTTTCCAATTTCTTTTTTATCTCGTGATTTTTTGAATATACTTGTTCTAAGAAAATTTCATCCATTATTTTTGCGGCTTCATATAGTTTTTGCACGACAACTTTTTGCCTCTCGTCTAATAATGATTCATCATAATTAATATCGGTTATGGCATACTTCTCAATTTTTTCTTCCAACATTTTCTTTTGATCCTCCTTTGATGTAGTGCAAGCCGAAAAGAGCAAAGCAACAAATAAAACGGTTAATAAAAATCTCATTTCACTCTCCCTAATTGATTTGTAATTCAATCTAAAAATAATGAAAAAAGAGAACAAATTATCTATTTGCTTTGCTGAACAATATGGATTTCTGAGTTCTATTGGTGAATAAAAATGAAAAATTGGTCTCCGTAAGTGATTGAATTATAAAGAGTTATTTTTTGTTTATCGAAAATACCGTACTAATTGTCAGAATTTATGGATTTTGTTTTGATTCTGAGAGGTTACCACCGCAGACGTGAAGCCTGCCTGAAGCAGACAGGTCTGCGGCTACGGATAATCTTTAAAAATTTTGGAGGTCGCATGCTTTAGTCCTCCAAGGTTCCTGGTATCCCCCAAGCAACCTTCGAGGAAAAACTACATAAAGCGAATATCCTTACCTCGAAGATTTATCCCAATTTGCTTTGCTGAACAATAGTTGTTCATAAAAGTGTACAGTTAGAAAGCTTGGCT
>DSBF01000164.1 GCA_011049495.1 Ignavibacteria bacterium | reverse complement strand
CGAAAAAACATAAACAAACCAACGTATCAGATTACCTGCAATTAACCGGGAAAAACAGGTTCATTGGGTAAGCCTCCCCGGGGGCAGTTCCACACGTTACTTTGTTCCCGGCCCGGGGAGGCAATCCAGGCTTCGTAAAGCCCGTTGCGAAGTTAACAGGTTTTTGAAAACCTGCAAATGCCGGACAGTTAAAAATGGTGGCGCAAAAATACAACTCATAGCGTCAAATATTTAAAACATACCGACACTACCATCCGGGAGCGACTTTTGCAACTTGGCACTGCAAAAGATGGGAATTAGCCATAAATTTAAAAAATCAGTTATGAAATTTTATTTATTTCTAATATTAATTTTAGTTGTTTTTTCATGCAAAAAAGATGAAATCAGCTTACCCATTGAAAGTTTTGACTCAGAATTTGTCAACGAGTATGGACAATTTCAGAAAGAATTAATTGTATATGATCAGTCAGGGGAAAATTCACTGTATTTATTACTACATTCTGACTATTCTGGAGCTATTGAACATTATTTGCGAACTGTTGACCTGTCATTAGAACTTAGTGTTGAGAACTCTATTAACAATTTAAAAACAGGTACTGTCGGCAATAAGGTTGAAAATGTAACAGAAAAAGGTTCAATCCCACCGGAAATTTTAAAAAGGCAAGTAAGTATTGAATTAATTACCGAAAACATTCAGGAAAATGTTGAAAAATATTATCTCAATGTAAAACACAAAGTTAATAAATTGAAAAGTGATTTTATTTTTCATCCTGATTACTGTGTTACATATAAAACTAGTGGTGACTTTATTGGTGTTTCGAATTATGGGTCATGGAGTCATGAAGATAAATGGGATATCTATTGCGCTCTCGAAAAAACCAATTCTTGGTTAGCCGGATGGGATATTTTATGGGATGGATTTTTGGATGGATATCTTTATGATAGTTACTATTGGGCTTGGCTTGATTTTACTAGTACAGGTAATCCTTATTATAAAATCGGAGCCTTACTTTATACCGATCCTCGAGTTCCCACCTACAATTTTCTTATAGCTTATAATAAGAATAGTTTTTATGGACATACCTGTTCATTAGGTTCATATGACACTAGGAACTGTTATATTGGTACAGCACCAAGTGGAACAACCGCATTTATGTGGCCAGATGCACAAGGTAATTTTTATTATTCACCCATAAACGGAAATGAATGTCCATATCCGGGAAGTTCATTCGATGGTGCTAACTGTTATGTCGTTGATATTCCTTCAAACTGCGAAGGATTTATTTATAATAACAGTTGGTATGTAAAACCAGACTTAATAAATTAATTAATAAAGGCTGCCAAGCCATGGCAGCCTTTTAAAATAAATTTTAACATGAAACTAAACTATTTCCCGTTATTTTTTATTCTTACACTCTTATTACTCAATTGTACAAGAGAGACATCAATACAAAGAATAGCAACTATAAATGGCAGCGATATATTGCAAGAACAAATCGATTCAGTGACATCAACGGGCATTTACGAAATCAGAAAAGATGCATTAAAGTCTTTGATAAAACAAAAAGTTGTTGAATTTGAGGCTGAAAAAAGGCATTTACCTTTAACTGACTTAATTAAGATTGAGATAGAAAATAAAATAGATAAAATAACAGAATATGAATATCATGAATATATTGAAAGATATAATTTAAAAGGAGTTGACTCATCAGAAATAATTTCATATCTAAAAACAATTAAAATTAAACAAAGACACGAGATATTTTCAGATTCACTTATCCAAAACGCTGATATCAAAATATACTTACAGCCATTTCTTTTCAAGAATGTTGAAATAAATGACATTCAATATTTTAATCTAACACCCAAAAATAATGTAACGGTTTATTTGATCTCAGACTATGATTGTCCAGCCTGCCTGAATATTAAGACCGAACTTGAAAAGATTATTGAAAAATATAAAACTAAAGTAAATTTCAGATTTGTATATTTTAGCGACTATATATCATCTAAAGCTTTAGCTGTTTACGCCGCGAATAATCAAAATCAGTTTATTGAAATGCATAATGCGCTTTTTTACAGAAATCAAGATTTAGGTAATGAGGAAATTTACAATTTAGCAATGGAAATAGGCTTAAACATTTCTACGTTTAAAACTGATTATCAAAATCCCACTACTTTGAAAAAATTTTTAAAAACAAAGGAGAAATTGATAAACAAAGGAATTTATTCTACTCCAACAATTATAGTAAACTCAAAAGTCCTGGATGATGAATTAGCAATATTCACTTTAGAAGAAGTAATCAAAAATGAACTACATTAATATGATTTTGAACCGTGTTTTAATATTCTGCTTTTTTGCATTCATCTCCTGGTCATGCCAAACCGATATGGAACTGGAGATCGAGTTGCCCGAACCCAAAAAAAAGCTGGTATTGAATTCTACATTCACCTCTTTTACGCCGCCTTATGTTAAGCCACTGCAAGTCAGACTATGGAACAGTTGGCCGGTTTTAGACACTTCCCAGGCAAAACAAATTACCGATGCCAAAATTTTATGGTATGAGAACGACCAACTTTTAGATAGTCTGTATTTTGATGATACACTCAATGCATATACTCTAAGGGAATTCTATTTCCCCGTTGAAGGTGCAAATTACAGCATTGAAATATTAAAGGATGGGTATAAAAATATTTCAGCTCAAAATTTCATCCCGCCGGGCGTGCCAATTCAGGACTATAAATTGGTCTCTTTTGCCGGGCTTAACAATGATAATCTCGCCTATTCTTCTGTTTCAATAACCTTTAATGATCCGGAACATACTGAAAACTACTACGAAATTATAGTCACCGATGTAAGCAACGAAAAAAACAAATACCGGCTTTGGACCAATGAAAAGATCATTACCGAAGAACCATGGTATCCTTCCGTTTTATCGTTTGATTCCAAATTACCTCAGCGTTTATTGTTTAACGACAAACAAATTAACGGCACAGAAAAGCAGATTGTGTTTTATTTTACTCCGGAACAGGTAATCGATAAAGGGAAATTGAAAATCAGGTACAGTATTATCGATATTTATCTTCGGTCGGTAACAGCAGAATATTACAGATATTACACAACGCTGCTTCAACATAAATACAATCAAAAAGGGGACTTTTTTTACGGTTTAAGCGAGCCTTTAAATGTGTTTACCAACGTTGAAAACGGGTATGGAATTTTTGCCGGTTTTTATAACGATGCAGTTACCATTGAAATAGATACCCTTACAATTAGATAATATGACGCTTAATAAATTTCTTATTCTTTTTTTGTTGCCACTTGGGTTATTGGGCCAGGAAAAAATTACAGTTAGCGGTTATGTCTTTGATGAGATAACCGGAGAACCATTAATTGGCGCTCACGTTAATGACAAAGTCAGTAAACTGGGGACAGTTAGTAACGAAGCTGGTTTCTACAGCTTAACCATCCCTCAATCCGATTCTGCTTTAATTATTGTTTCTTTCATCGGGTACGAGAAAAAGATGGAACGGATATCCAAAACACAATTAATTAATTTTAAACTCAGTCCGGGTATCGAAATTAGTGAGGTTACCGTTATCCAAAGCGCAGGAGGGGATTTTATCCGAAAAAATGAAATGAGCGCTGTTAAACTTCAACCTAAACAGGTAAATAAATTGCCCGGTTTTTTCGGAGAAACGGACATAATGAAGGTATTGCAGCTCACCCCGGGAGTACAATCAGGTGGAGAAGCAAAATCCGATATTTTTGTCCGGGGTGGAAGCCCCGATCAGAACCTGATTCTACTGGATGGTGTTCCTCTATATTATGTTGGCCATTTCGGAGGATTTCTTTCAATTTTTAATACTGATGCCATTCAAGATGTTAACCTTATAAAAGGTGGTTTCCCGGCCCGGTTTGGCAACCGGCTTTCTTCCGTATTGGAAATCAGCATGAAAGAAGGAAACTCAAGCAAACTAACTATACAGGGGACATTAGGGCTTCTTTCTTCTAAACTACTATTCGAAGGCCCACTGGTTAGAGATAAAGCCTCATTTATGATTTCTGCCCGGAAAAACCTGGTACCTGTTTTTAAAATATTAGATGCAGGAATTGATTACAATTTTTATGATTTTAATGCAAAAGCAACATTTAAAGTTTCAGAAAAAGACAAGTTTTTTTTAAGCGCCTATTCCGGAAATGATAATGTTAGTGTAATAAATAGTTTTAATGCTGAAAATATTAGTCAAAGAGATAATCGTACAAATTCGTGGGGTAGTCAATTTGTTGCTTTAAAGTGGAACCGTATTTTTTCCGGCAAACTGTTTGGAACAAACACGATCGCATATGTTGGCTATAACAACAAAAACAACTTTGACTACACCCTGAAAAGGGATACATTAACCGATCGTCTTGAAAGTCAAATCAGGTCGGGTATTACCGATATTCTGTTTAAATCGGATTTTAACTGGTATCTGAAGCCAAGGTTTAATATCCGCTTCGGACAACATCTCACCTTTCACCGGTTTATGCCCAATGATGAAAAATTTAATGCTGATATGAACGGACAACCCGGCGTAAAGCGTGTTTACAATTCGCAGGAGCAGGCATTGGAAACCGGTTTTTATGTTGAAAACAACGTACCCTTGAAAAATTTTGGATTTAATTTTGGCATGAGGTTTTCATCCTATCACATAAAATCACAGAATTATTTTTCTTTGGAACCAAGGGCGCTTTTGAATTGTATTGTTTCCGATAACTTTTCAATAAAATATTCATGGTCCCGGATGAATCAATATATTCATCTCCTGACATATTCAGGCGTTGGAATGCCTAATGATTACTGGATGCCATCAAATCAAACGGTAAAACCGGAAGGGTCAATCCAAAACACGTTAGGAATCAACAGTGTAATAATGAATGGTAATTTGGAGGTTAGCCTTGAATCTTACTATAAAAAAATGAATCATCTGATTACATTCAAAGCGGGAGAATCGTTAATAGGGAATTTGAAAGACTGGACAAAAACCATTGAACAAGAGGGAAACGGTACCGCATACGGATTAGAATTCTTTCTGCAAAAACCCAGGGGAAAAACGACCGGTTGGCTAAGCACAACAATATCAAAATCTGACAGGGTTTTTGTTCATTTGAATGAAGGGAAATCGTTTCCGTTTAAATACGATCGGCTTATAGATGCCAGCCTTGTAATTATTGAGGAAGTAACAAAAAATATCAGTCTTTCAGGAAACTGGTCTTACGGGTCGGGATATCCTGTAACGCTTCCAACCGAAAAATACCCTGGTGAGTTGGGAGATGTACTTGTTTTTGAAAAGGTTAACAGTTTCAGGATGAGGGATTATCACCGGTTGGATATTGCAGTGAATATCAGCAAAGAAACTTCCTGGGGTGAACAAACCTGGACATTCAGCATATTTAATGTTTATAATCGCAGAAATCCATACTACTATTATTTCGACAGGGAACATCTTGTTTCCATTGATAATTCAGGCGGAGGAATTCGCGTAACCGGAATTGAAGGAGATATGCGGTTACTTCAAAAAAGCCTTTTCCGGTTTTTCCCATCGTTTGCATACAGTTTTGAATTCTAAAAAATCAAATCATGAAAAAATTAATCTTTTTTGTTGGAGTATTAACCATTTCATTTTCAGCCTTTGGGCAATTTCATGCAGGAATCAATGCGGCAGGTTTATTTCCCTTATCAACAATGAATAATTTGGTAGATTTTGGATATGGCCCGGTAGTAGAAACAGGTTATCAATTCAAAAATCAGATGGATGTTTCCATTGGTTACGAACACCTTTTTTTTAACTCCATGCTCCCGGACCATGTTCAGAAATCGGGTTTTGCTGATATAAAGTATGGGTTAAAAAGACGAGGGAACATTCCCTACGCAGGTTTAAGAACAAGTTACATTCACTCCTCTCATCAAATAATGGGCGATACAACCTTGAAAGAAGAAAACTTAGGTCTTTCTCCGTTTGCCGGAATACTTTTTGAATCTGCAATTTTTGATCAGTTAAATTTCGACACAAGATTTTCGTACACAAAAATATTCAACAAACAAAAACATCAATATCTCAAGATTGAAATTGGTTTGAGATATGACTTTTAGTTATAAAATCGTTTGTCATCGATTATGATTCTCATAACTTTAGCTGATTTATTGAAAGTGGCTTTTCAGGATATTAAACCTAATTCTGCTCCCTCTGCAGATGCCGGATGTAGTTCACCAACTGCCATGTATCTTCCACCGGAAGCTGTGGAGGAGATAATTTAGTGCCTGTAAATAACATCATTGCTTCTTTTTACCAAAAGTTCTCCCGCAGATTACGCTGATTTTCGCAGAAAAATCATATTAAAATCTGCGTTTATCCGCCCAATCTGCGGGAAAATAATATTTGGGACAGAAAAAATATTAATTGATATTCAAGGTTTTTTGCAGCGCCGCAACTTCAGTTTCCAACCGGTTTTTTTGTTTTAGCGCTTTGGAAAGGGCAAGTGCATCTTTCACCGCCTGTTTGTCGTACGATTCCAGAATAATGTAATAATATTCGTTGCCCAGGAAAACGGCTTTCAGGTT
>DSBF01000281.1 GCA_011049495.1 Ignavibacteria bacterium | reverse complement strand
GGGATTATTGATTCGTCATTTAATTTTGCCGAACAATATTTCCGGTTCAAAAGAGGTAATAGATTTTATAGCCGGGGAAATCTCTAAAGAGACTTATCTTAATTTGATGGATCAGTATTATCCTTCTTACAAAGCTGATAATTACAAAGAGTTGAATAGAAGAATCAGTAAGGAAGAATATTGCAAAATAATTGATTACGCAAAAAAATTTAAGTTGAGGCTTGCTGAATAAATCTTAATATCTGAATCCTAACCCCTAAACAAACTCTAAAGATTTTCAAATATTGAGAATTGGGAGATTCCATCCGTTGGCTAACGGATGGAATCTCTGAAGGGTAAGCTTGAATTTATTTAATGAGCAAAAGTTTTTTTGAATCCGTAAAATCACCCGCTGTAATTCTATAGATATACGTTCCGCTTGATAGATCGCTTCCGTCAATTGTTAATTCATAATATCCGGCTTCTTGTGTATGATTAATAAATTCTTTTACTTCTCTACCAAGCATATCGTATAATTTTATTGTTACGTTTACCGCTTTGGGAAGTTGGTATTTTATTACAGTTGTTGGATTGAAAGGGTTGGGATAATTTTGTGTAATAAAATAATCTTTAGGTATAGACTTAGTTAGATCATCCGATCCTTTCTTATCCAAAGGTGCACCTGCTACTCTTGCTGTTACTTTATCTGATGGCACAGATTCCTTTGATTGAGTATCTATTGCTGTAATCCGATAATCAATATTGCGTTCATTGGCTTGAGAGCCACCTGTCAAATATTCTTCTGTCTGATCTTCATATGAAGTTGATGTTGTTGTTGCTAAATACTGCCAACCCCATTCAGCAGTTACCTTTTTATAAATTTTATAAATAGATATATCAGGCTCAATGTTACTATCCCAAGTTAATAATGGATGACTATTTGCACTGGGACCTACTTTTAGATTTTGCGGTTTACTTGGTGGTGAAGCTAAAGGATCATTCATATAAAATTTCAATTGATATGTTCCATTACTTGAGCGCGAATCTAATTCCATAGTAAAATTTAAGGAATCTCTATTTTCGCGTTGATTATTTGGATTGCTCCAAGGGGAGAAGATTTCCTGGTAATCCATCTTAAAAGCATCAAATTCATCCCCCTCATGTTCGGAAATATCTTCCCAATATGGATAAGTCGACTTCGGCACAAACAATATTGCGGCAGGGTTTTAGCCCGATGAATAATTGTGTGGAACTATCTCTAGAGTATGATAACCGGTTCTTATATTGGGTTCTCCTCTTTCCCATAAAGGCAATATTCTATTCCCGCCATAGGGATTGGTAATCACACCATTTACTTCCCAATCATATCTTCCATCAGCAGGGATTAACATTTTGGAGAATTGGCTCGATGCATTTTTTAAACCATTTTGCCTAATAACATATATACCAGGTTCAATATGTCCGTAAATGCTATTCGGATTTTCAGCAAACGGTGTATGAGTTTCCCAGTAAGAAGTTCCCGTATGGTTTTCAATGTAGAAATACTCATTAGTGCTTGTGTCGGCAATTATTTTAATAGCTTTTTTTGATGTTAATAAATCACCTAAACTCTTTGTTAGAGTAATAACACTTGTTGATGTTGCATCAATAGTATAATAACCCGTTGGATCATCAATCCAATTCAGTTGATATCTCTCAAATGCGTTTGCTATATTTACTCGCGTGCCCCAATCTGAAAGCATTCCCCAGAATCCGTAACCATTATGCATGTCATTATGCCCAAGAAGATAATGTGAAAATTCATGTACAACTAAACGAAATGGGTCTAGGTATTTATCCGTTTGCAAATAACCCCTAATTGAAACTCCGCTACCCCATGTCTTTGTTTCAATATAGCGGGCATCACCATCAACGCTAAATGTACCAACCCTACCTAAATCACCATAATTATTATCAAAGCCTAAAGATGAAGCATAAGAATCATCATCTTGATAAGTATTCCGCCATATGAATATTATCATTTCAACTTTACCATCTGATGTATCTGCATGTATATAATCTGAAACTAAACTCCATTTATCATATGCTGAAAAGTCTTCGGTGATATCAATTTGTTGAATAATTTCTTTTTGAATCTCACTACGTCTATATTGAGGATAGGTACTACTGTAAATTGTTTCGTATTCAAGTCTAGAGTGAGGTGCGATAATATGAATTTCTTTACCGGTAACCTTGAGCTTGTTATTAGACATATCATTAAAATAATGTGTAAGTGAGCCTTGTGTGGGGTTTGTTGACCAAGTCAGATCAACCCAATTATTCATATTTGTCGGTGCCTGTCCCTTTACCCAACGCGGGTTATTTATATCATAATTGTCGTCAGGGAATTCGGCAAAAATCATCAATATGTGTATTTCTCCTATAGAGGGCAGTTTATAACCTCCAGCTTCATAAGTATATGTTTCAAAAGAATTCTCAAAACTTTCAAAGAACATGGGGTCCTGTGCATATGTCTTAAAAAATAAACTTAATAGCCAGATTACCAAAATTATTTTTTCATAATATTCCTCATTTTATTTTAAGTACAACATCTTTTTTGAGGAGATAGTATTGCCTGAAATTAAAGTGTATATATAAATTCCGCTTGGCAGTCCACTCAAGTTTAGTTTATAACTATAATTGCCAATTGATTGGTATTGATTAATTAATGTTTCTATTCTTTCACCGAGCAGGTTGTAGATTACTAAGCTTGTTGGACCAGATAAACCTAGACTATAGGTAATTATAGTTTCCGGGTTAAACGGGTTCGGGTAGTTTTGAAATAGTTTTGTAGAACTTGGAAGATAATCATCGGTATCATTTTGGACCCCGACTATTGTTCCTAAGGTATCTCCATCAATAATTGCAGACAATAAATATTCAGGGGGTCTTGGCATTTCATCATTTCTAATGTTTACAATACCTAATCCGGCTCCCAACAAATATTTAAACCTCAGCCATTCGTAGTATTCTCCATTATCCATAAATTTTGTATACTGTACAACTTCTTTAAATGAGGTATTTATTCCGAGATATTCAGCTTGAAATATTTGTTCAACTCTCCTAATTTCAGATTCAGTAGAATCGTAAGGGTTTTGCCACATAGTCCACTCCTCTCCTAAATCAGCATCCAATTTAAAGTATAAAGCAGACCACTCAGCATCAGAAGGCGAATATTGAAATACTTGGTAGTTTGTATCAATGGTCCAAGTCGGTAAATTGTTAATCCAATATAACTTGGAATTATATTCGAGTATGGAATCCTTAGTTACTCTTTCCTCTCTAACAATTTCATTAAGGAATGCATATTGCCAGAAATTACCAACTTGCATTGGGAAAAAGGAATAAGGATCGACATCAATAGAATCTGAGGAGTTATAATATTTTATTATATGTAAATTATCTTGCGAATAAGAAATAGATATTGCCAAAAACAAAACTACCGAGACATATACTTTTAATTTCATAATAATATCCTTTATAAAAACTAACAAAATGTTTGTATAATGATCGTGTAATTTTGCTGCTAAGTAAAACCTGTAGGATAAAAATAATAATTAAACATAACACTCACAGCAAGTCATTTGTAATTAAGGAGAAATGAGTCTCATTCTAAAATACAAATTTAATTTAAAGAAGCAAGTTAAAAATCTATAGATTCTTTCTTTCTAAATTTTGATGGGGGGATAATGAAACAGCTTGATATTAAATTTATATGAACGGCAAATAAATTCTAATATCGAAATCCTAATCTGCTGGCTAACGGACTAAAAAAATTCTAAATTAGAAATTCAAATCCTCGAAACAAACTTTTCCCCAACAATTTCGTCTAAAAGATACTCTGATCTTATAAGATTTATTATCTTTCAAGACTCAAAACTCGTAATTATACAACCATTCAAACAAAATGGGGAAAACATGCAGAAGCTCAAACTAATCTTTTCACTTTTACTTTTAACAACATTAGTATTTGCTCAAGGATCACCTTTCGTTTTTAGTCCTTCATTAAACTCAGATGGATCAAAACTTGCTTTTTCTTATCAGGGTGATATTTGGGTATCGGATGCTGATGGCAACAACGCAATTAGATTAACAATTCACGAAGCATACGAAGGAAATCCGAAATGGAGTCCCGATAATTCAATGATCGCTTTTTCAAGTGATCGCTACGGGAATGCCGATCTTTTTGTTATTCCATCAACCGGCGGAACTTCAAAACGGCTAACTTATCATTCAACAAATGATGTTTTATCCGATTGGACTTCATCAAACGATTTGATTTTTACAACAAATAGAGAATTCAGACAGATCGAATGGAATAGTGAAATTCAAGCTGTCTCGGCTAACGGCGGAACTGAAAAAAGAATTCTCAATGCAGTCGGTGATATGGCGGTAATGAGTCCCGACTCCAGGTTTATTGCTTATGTAAGAGGATACAGACCGACACGCGAAGCTTACACAGGCTCGGCAAATTATAATGTTTGGGTTTACGATACAAAGAATAACACACACAATAAAGTAACCGATTTTGAAGGTCATGATTGGATGCCGCAATGGGGCGATGCAAGAACAATTTATTACATCAGTGCAGAAAGCGGAATTTATAATGTTCACAGATTAAAAATCGATGATAACGGTAAGGCAACCGGAAACAATGAACAACTTACCAATTTTAAAGAAGACGGATTAAGATATTTATCTGTTAGCCGCGATGGTTCAGCTCTAACTTTCTCCCGCCAAACCGATATTTATGTAATGAAAACAAACGGTGGGGCACCTCAAAAGGTTAATGTAAACATTTCTGCAGATTACAGATTTGATCCGGTTGAATATAAATCAGAAACTTCCGGTGCAAGTGAATATGCAGTTTCACCAAACGGAAAACTTATGGCTTTTGTTGTGCGAGGTGAAATATTTGTTAAAGAAGTTGATAAAGATGAAAGCAGAAGTAAAAATCTAACCAACGATGCTTCGGCAAGAGATCAAATGGTTACTTTCCTGAATGATTCTACTTTGATTTTTGTATCGGATAAATATGGACAAAATGATTTATTCTTACTTCGGTCATCGGATAAAAATCAAACCGATCTTTTCAAATCATTGAAGCATGAGATTATCAGAATTACTGAAACAACGGGTGAAGAAAGAAACCCTGTTATTTCACCTGATATGAAAAAAATTGCTTATGTAGTTAATAGGGGAACATTAATTGTTGCCGATATTTCGGCTGAAGGGAAATTAAGTAATTCGAAAACCTTATTAGATGGATGGGATTCACCGGGAAGTATTGCTTGGAGTCCCGATAGCAAATGGCTTGCTTATCAACTATCCGATCTTTATTTCAATTCGGAAATTTATATTCACGCGGCAGACGGCAGCAAAGATCCAGTTAATGTAAGTATGCATCCACGCGGTGATTACAGTCCTTTCTGGAGTAAAGACGGTTCAAAGCTTGGCTTTACTTCACAACGGAACAACAGCAATTACGATGTTTGGTTTGCTTGGCTGAAAAAATCTGATTTCGAAAAAACCAAAGATGATTGGAAAGAAAAAGATGACAACGCTGAAAAGAAAAAAGATAAAAAGAAAGACGACGATAAAGATGCCAAAAAAGATGAAGTTGAACCAATCGTAATTGATTTTGAAAACATTCATAGAAGACTTACTCAAGTTACTTCGATGACTGGAGATGAACAGAGTTTCGTTATTACTAATGACGGTGAAACTTTTCTTTTTACCGGCGACAGCAAAACAGACAACGGTACAGATCTTTACAGTGTTAAATGGGACGGCAAAGAATTAAAAGTTGTAATGGGCGGAGGAAAAAGTCCTTATAATCTTTCACTTGACCCCGACGGTAAAAATATTTATTTCATGAGAAGAGGCGGCTCGATTGGCAAATTTGATATCGGTTCTTCTAAGGACGAATCACTGCCGTACAAAGCTGATTTTGTTGTTGATTACCACAAAGAACAAAATCAAGTATTTGAAGAAGCATGGCGCGCTTTGAATGTTAACTTTTATGATCCCGATTTTCATGGTAGAGATTTCGAAGCTCTCAAAAGGAAATATAAACCGTGGGCAATGATGACTTCAACTAAGCAAGATTTTCAAACTGTTTATAACGAAATGCTCGGACAAATAAACGCAAGCCACATGGGATTATTCGGTGTTCCAAGTAGAGCGGAAACTCAAAAAGACAGAACCGGTTTGCTTGGAATTGATATCGAACCGGACAATAACGGAATTAAAGTTCTTCGTGTTGTTCCCAACACACCTGCCGATAAAGAACGAAGTAAATTATATGTTGGTGATATAATAACTTCTGTCGATGGAAATAAAATCGATAGCAAAGTTAATTTCTTCAGCTACTTTAATAACAAAGCCGATGAAAAAGTTCTTCTAACCGTAAAAGGAAAAGACGGTGAACGAGAAGTTGTTATAAGACCAACTGCTTCAATTAATAACGAACTTTATGAAGAGTGGGTTGATGATAGAAGAAAATTAACGGAAGAATATTCGAACGGAAGATTAGGTTATTTGCATATACGCGGAATGAGCATGCCGAGTTTTGAAGTATTTGAACGCGAACTTACGGCAAGCGGTCTCGGTAAAGAAGG
>DSBF01000521.1 GCA_011049495.1 Ignavibacteria bacterium | reverse complement strand
CTTGATTAAATGATGCAAGAAAAATTATTAGACCTATTAAGAGTATTTCAAGAAGCAAAACGGAATCTATATTGTTATACAAAAGTTTTTATCAAAAATAATCCAAGAACAATCTATTTACTATTACGACATTTGTCGCCTGGTAAATTAGTCCTAAGACCCGAATCTCATGAATTTCAATTCAAGTTAATTCGTGTCAATTCGTGAAATTAGTGTCTTATTTGACGAAGTTCATCTTCCTTGTTAATTGTTTGTGATTGTATCGAAGTTGATATATATAAATACCGCTAGCAAAATTTTCTCCTGAAAAATCAACAACATAATTTCCTGCTGATTGATATTCATTTACAAGCGTTTCTATCGTTTGTCCTAAAGTATCAAATACTTTTAAGCTTACATATCCGTTCGATGGAATATTATATTCAATTTTAGTAGATGGATTAAACGGATTCGGATAATTTTGCATAAGTGAAAAATTATTTTTCAGATCATTATCATTGACAGAAGTAATGGGTTCATTTAACAATTTGCTTTCGAATACACCGCTGCCGTGTGTTGCTAAACGCATTACATCGTTTGCAGTACTGAAAGAAAGGTCCATTGATAAAACGCCATCCGGTAAGCCGGTATTAAATTCACTCCATGTATTCCCTTGATCGAAGGAAACATATATTCCGAGATCATTCCCCACATAAAGTATTTTTGAATTATAAGGGTGAACGGCAATTGTTGTAGTCGGGACATCAGGCAAACCATCACCGATATCAATCCAAGTATCACCAATATCGCTTGATCTAAAAGCATGAGAAATTCCGAACCCGGAGAAAACAACATAAACATTCATTTCATTTTGCAGATCGAATGCAATATCCATCGGGTATCGATCAGGTAAATCACCGGATATATCCTCCCAATTGTTTCCGCCGTCAAGTGTTCTAAAAATTTGTGCGGGACTATTAACCGGGGCATATCCGACAAATACAACATCATCACTGTATGGCGAAACTGCTAATGAAACAGCCCGATTATTAGAGATTGTCTGGTTTGATGCAGTGTTAAACCAAGTATCTCCGCCGTTTGTTGATTTATGAATTTTTTGAGATGCGGCATACATAATCATCGGATTTTGATAACCGACAACATAAGGCGCAATGAATGACGGGTTGTTTGAAGAAGGTATAACGTAATCAAACGAATTTTGAAATAGATCGGCGCTTCTATAAATTCTTAAATATTGACTTGAACCGTAAATATATCCGTCAAGTTCATTAATAGCGGTCCAACCGCCATCACCGCCAATAACTCTATACCATGAATCTTCTCCCAAATAAATAGCGGTTGCATTATCCTGCATACCACCCATAGCAAAATTACTATCATCTTGTGCAACTGAAAATCCGCCGTAAAACTGAAGTGTTTGATACCCGCCGTTTCTACCTTCGAAAGTTTCACCGAAATCTTCGGTAACAAAAACTCCGCCATCGTTTGCAAGAAAGACTATATTCGGGTCTGTGGGATGAACAGCAAAAGCATGATGATCTGCATGAGAATAATTTGGAGGTCCTTCAGGTTCGCCGGCATAAGTTTGACCAAAATACCAGGCTCGCCAATCTGATTTTCTTGTAATATTATTCCCGCCGTTTGTTGATTTCCACATGTCAATTCCGGCAACTAAAAGTTCATCGGGATTATTTTGGTTTATAACCACAAAATGGGAAAACCACCCTTGATAAGAAGCATATTGAGTTGTTGTAACGATCTGCCATGTATCACCACCATCACTTGTTTTACACAACCAGTTCGGGTCATTGCTGGAAAACCCTCCACCAATACTTGCAAAAATAATATCGGGATCATCTTTATAGATATCGAGCAAAGCTTTCCCGCCGAATGTTGATGGCAAACCCGAAGCTAACTTTTCCCAATTATCGCCGCCGTCATTAGTTCTGTAAATTCCGTGACCGGGAGAAAATAAATTACCGCATGCAGTGTAGACTATATCAGTGTTTACCGGGTTAATTAAAATATCTGTTGTCATTACTACATCATTTACTTGAATCCAATCTTCCCCGCTATTTGTTGATTTGAAAGTGCCTTCGGAAGTTCCCGCCCAAATAATTGATGGGTTTACCGGATCAATTTTAAGTGATAAAACTGCTGTTTGTTGATTATAACTCCAATCCAAACTTTTAATCCATGTTTCGCCGCCGTCGGTCGTTTTTAGAATTCCGATACCGTAACTTCCTCTTGTTTCGCGGATTGCCACACCGCCCAAAGTATTTCCGTAATTATAAACTTCACCTGTACCGATAAAAATTTCAAACGAGTTTTCCGGGTTAATAGCAATTGCACCTACACCGTGAACAGGAAATCCGGTTGAAATATATTCCCATGCTTCAGCGCCAACACCAGCTGTAACAGATCGCCATAATCCTCCTCCAGCCGAACCGGCATATACTGTGTTGTGATTATTCGGATCTATGGCTATTGAAATTGTTCTCCCGCCGAAATTTTTAGGACCTATTGCTTTCCACTTTTTGTCTGTCTGGACTTTATTTACTCTTAACTTTTTTTGCTGAAATGCAGAATAGAATTTATCGGTTGGAATATCTTTGTCGGGATAAGCTCTTTGTGCAGTCCATAATTGCAAAGCTTCCATTGCCCCGGAAGTTTTAATCTTTCCCTTCAACATATTTTCAGTATGCAAATATTCACTTACAAAGTAGCCGCAAATAAAAGCAATAATAAATAAACCTAATACACTAATTTTTTTCATGTGATACTCTATTTATCGTTTTTGTTTGCAATTCACTCGACTATGTCTTGTTAGAAATAAATTATTAGAAAGACCAACGGCATCAAAATACTTATTGCAACAAGATATTTCCCTCTGCCGGTTATTCCGTTTTTCCCTTTTATCATAAACATCCCGGTAATAGCTAAAAAGATTAATCCAACCGCAAAAAGATCTGCTATGTAAGTCCAAACTTTTTTGGGATTATTTAAATGAAGAAAATTTGTCTCTCTAAAAACGCGTCTGTCTTTTACTGTTTCTATTTCCGCAATTCCACTTATTACATCGGCTGTAATTGTTTTCCTTTCAAAAAATATTTGAATTGATGTTTCTCCATTTCTAAACGAACTTGTAGCAGAATCAGTAATATTTAGTTCATCAAGAACATGAGCGGTCATAATTTCATTTGTTAATAAGCTATCGTTAAGCGGAGTAATATTGGTTGTGTCTTTTGAAATGATGTAATTTGGATTCCATTCCCCAACATGATTGACTGCAATACCGGAAATTCCGTAAACGATTATGAGTCCGACACTTAAGTAGCCAATATCGCGGTGAAGGATTCTAACCCATTTTCTAATTTTCACTTTATACCCTTTGTTTCTTTAAAAAAAAGCCCTCACGATTTACCGTGAAGGCTTAGTAAGTCACCTTACGCACAAACATTGAAGGTTGCTTGTTTTTAACCTTCAATGTTGCATAAATAGGCTAAAATTAAATCACCTGAAAAATCTGAAAACAGTAACCTTTAAGGCAATAACATCTTTGCGTAAGGTGAGTTAGTAAATAGAAATAAAGTCTTCACTTACATTTTTATAACAGCACCTTCGCCTTTGATTTGATAAACCATTGCATGTTCGTGTTCGCAGTCTTCTTTTTCTTCTTTTGATCTATCTGCGCAAGTACTTGAGCAGTCGTTAGCAGGATTCACGGCATAAACCTCACCTTCAACAATTGCGGTCTTCCCTTTTGCTTCAAGCGGGAAAACTATAACACCGTCTTCAACTTTAACTCTTATTTTTTCATAACCCTCGGCAGCAGCTACTTCAATCCAGCATCCACGAGATTCGCAAACACCGACTATTGTTCCTTCAATTAAAACTTTTTCTCCGTTGAAATCAGTGGGTTTTTCAAGAATTGTTTTTACATCGGTTTTTTCTGTTAGAGTAATTTCTTTTCCGTATTTCTTATCTTCTGCATTTGTTAGAAGTGATGCTAAGATTAACAAAGTGATTAATAAATTTACTTTTCTCATTGTTCCCTCATTTAGTTTATATTTTATGGGATAAAATTAGCTTATTAACCGAACTTTTGCAATTCAATCTAAAATAGAAATTGGCTGTAAGATTGATTAATATTTACTTGTTCAAAAAATTAGAGAAAAATGTACGCCCAAGTTGTTTTCCCGCTTTCTTTTAGAAATTCTTTTACTTACTTAATTCCCAAAGAGTTAAGAGACGAAACCGAAGTAGGTAAAAGAGTCGTTGTTCCATTCGGGAAGAGAATTCTTACCGGATTTGTTGTCGATATTTCGGATACAACCGATATAAAGGAAAAGGTAAAACCGATTAGAGATGTTTTAGATGATCAACCTATATTTGATAAAAAATCACTCGAATTTTATCAGTGGGTTGCCGATTATTACTTAAGTTCACTCGGGGAAGCTTTGCGCTATTCCGTGCCTTATGGTTCTGATGTCGAATCGAAAAGGAAAATTGTTGCCGACATAAAATTATGTAAAGAATTATATGAGGCGGAAAAAAATAAATCGGCACTAAAAGGAAAACTGCTTAAGATCCTTTCCGAAAAAGAAGTACACACAATTTCACAGCTTCAAAAAGAAGTTAAAAAGAAAAGTATTTATACAACTATAAATTCTCTTCAGACAAAAGGTGCGGTTACAATTCTTAACTTAATTGAAGAAGCTAAAGTAAAAATAAAAACAGCCAAGTTTGTTAAGCTTGCAAAAAGCAAAGACGATATTTATGAATTCATCCCAGACATAGAATCACGCTCACATAAACAAGTAATGATTTTGCTTGAACTCCTTTCACGAAAAAGTGAAGATGTATTGCAGAGTGACTTGATTCAAAAAACAAAATCATCTCACAGCTCTATTCGGTCATTGGAGGAAAAAGGTTTAATAGAAGTTTTCGATAAAGAAATAGAACGCTCATTTGAAGAACTCTATTCGGAAGAAATTAAAATATTCGATTTAACCGATAAGCAGAATGAAATTGTTGAAACAATATCAAAGGATATCACCGCAAACAATTTTGAGACATATTTATTACACGGAGTAACCGGAAGCGGTAAAACACAAGTCTATATTGAACTTGCAAAAACTGCAATAAAGAAAGGGAAAAATGTTCTGGTACTTGTTCCGGAAATATCATTAACACCACAAATAACAAGTCGTTTCTTTAATACATTCGGGGATAAAGTGGCGGTTATGCACAGCCGCATGTCGCTCGGCGAAAGATATGATACATGGCGGAATATTATTAAAGGAAAATACAAGATTGTTATAGGTCCCCGCTCTGCACTTTTTGCACCACTCAAAAACCTGGGTTTAATTGTAGTTGATGAAGAACACGATGGAAGTTACAAACAATTTGAAATGGTCCCGAAATATCAGGCACGCGATACGGCAATAATGAAAGCATTGATGAGTAACTGTCCGGTTGTATTAGGCTCTGCTACTCCTTCACTTGAGAGTATGTACAACGCAAAAGCCGGCAAGTATAAATTACTTGAACTAAAAGAAAGAATTGATAACGCAAAACTTCCCGATATAAAACTAATTGACATTACATTTGCGAAGAAGCAAAATAAACTCGAAGGAACTTTCTCGGAAGAATTACTTAGAGCAGTTAATGAAAAACTAAAACGAAAAGAACGGGTAATCATTCTTCAAAATAGACGCGGGTTTTCTACTCAAGTATTTTGTGAAGACTGCGGGAATATCGAAATGTGCACCAATTGTTCCGTGCCGATGGTATATCATATCAACAAAAATATTATTCAATGTCATTATTGCGGAAATGTTAGACAAGTTCCAAAAGCTTGTTCGATTTGCGGTTCAATTAAAATTAAATTCTTCGGAACCGGTACTCAAAGAGTTGAAGATGAAATTGAATTTTACTTTCCCAATTCTAAAATAGAAAGAATTGATTCCGACAGCATCAATAAAAAAGGAAAGTTGAGCTACATACTAAACAGTTTTAGAAAAGGTGAGATCGATATTCTTGTCGGTACACAAATGGTTTCAAAAGGTTTGGATTTCTCCGATGTTACTTTAGTTGGAGTTATTTCCGCCGAAACAACTTTATGGATACCGGATTTCCGTGCAGATGAAAGAACTTTTCAATTGTTAACCCAAGTTTCGGGAAGAGCCGGCAGAAGTAAAGTCGCGGGACAAGTATTAATCCAAACAACAAATAAAAGCAACTTTGTTCTGCAAAAAGTTTTACAAAATGATTACGACGGATTTTATGAAAAGGAAATCGGGTTACGTAAACAAGGTGGTTATCCGCCGTTTACTCGTTTATGTTTAATTGAAACAAAAGACAGTAATGATAACCGTTCAAAAAATGCTATCAAACAATTTTATGAAATACTCAAAAAGAAAAGCAGCAGTATAAATATCACTCCACCGAATGAAGCAATCATTCACAAACTTAAAGGCGAATACCGTTATCACTTACTTGTAAAAAGTAAAAGAGAAACCGATCCGAACGGAAGGCTATTAAGAGATGCCGTCTTGAATACATTTATTGAATATAATAAAGTATCCCGTTTCCGAGATGTAAAATTAATAATCGATATTGACCCACAAGGATTGATGTAGGCTGGGCTT
>DSBF01000437.1 GCA_011049495.1 Ignavibacteria bacterium | reverse complement strand
ATTATAACCAAATAAAAGATTTGGTTCTATCAAAAGTACGTAAGATTTACTCCATCGGTACCTCGAAGGAAATTATTTATAATTTCTTTAATCAATATATAGAAGTTGATAAAAAAGAAACGCTCGAAGAATGTGTTTATTCGGCTAAGAACGAAGCAAAGGAAAACGAAATTGTACTTCTTTCACCAGCGTGTGCAAGTTTTGATATGTTTAAGAATTATCAGCACCGCGGAAAAGTATTTAAAGATGCAGTAATGAGTTTAAACTAATGAAACTACTTACAAGAACAATAATAGTGTGTGTTATAGCATTAATGCTTTTAGGCGGGGTGCTTGTTTTCTCTGCAAGCGGTACTTACAGCCAAATGAAGTTTAATAATTTTTATTATTTGTTCAACTCACACTTGTGGAAAGTAATTATTGCAATTGCAGCAATGATAATCTTTGCATCAATACCTTATGAATATTATAAACGTTATAGTAAATATACTGTACTCGGTGTTGTGCTGCTCTTGATCTTTACATTTTTCTTTGCCGATAAAGTTAAAGGTGCCTCTAGATGGATTGATCTTGGCTTCATTCAATTTCAACCTTCTGATTTGGCAAAAATTGTTTTGATTATGCACCTATCATTCTTACTTGAAAAGAAAAGCGAACTTGTTCAAGATTTCAAAAACGGGTTGGTCTATTTGCTGTTCTGGGTTTTTGTTGTGGGAGGTTTAGTACTTATTCAACCGAACTTAAGTACAGGTATGATAATTATTCTAACAAGCTTTACTTTGTTATATGTCGGCGGTGCGAGATTTAAGCATATAGCGTTAACATTAGGAGGGACGGCAGGCGTTGGTTTCGGAATTATAATGCTTTTTGCTCATTCGCGAGAAAGAATATTTGCATTTTTTAACAGTCTTTTAAAAGGTGAGAGTATAAATGTACAAGTCTACCAAGCTCAAGTTGCTTTAGGCAGCGGTGGTATGTTCGGTAAAGGTATGGGTAACAGCAGGCAAAGTGATTTATTTCTGCCTGAATCTTACGGTGATTTTATTTTTTCGATTTTAGGTGAAGAGTACGGACTTGCCGGTACTCTTATAACACTTTTAATTTATCTGGCAATATTCTTAGCCGGTTTAGTAATAGCTAAAAGAGCTACTGATAAATTCGGTCAATTATTGGCATTCGGGTTGTCTTTTAACATTATCATTAGTGCATTTATAAATGCAGGGGTAGTATCCGGATTATTACCAACAACCGGTATAACCCTTCCATTCATAAGTTTTGGAGGAACTTCAATTGTTATGTTCGCTATTTCTATCGGGATTATTCTGAATATTGCTAATGAAACTATTCGTAAAAAAGAATTGAGTATGGCTCAAGTATGAAAGGATCTCCGATATATCGATTCGTTTTTGCCGGTGGAGGTACGGGGGGACACCTTTACCCGGCACTTGCAGTTGCCGAAAAAATTCGTGAACTAAAACCGGAATCCGAATTTTTGTTTATTGGTACTAAAAATAAAATTGAAGCAACCGTTGTTCCGGCAAGCGGTTTTAATTTTAAGTCTGTTTGGATAAGCGGATTCTCTCGAAAAATGAATCTTAGCAACATACTTTTTCCTTTGAAAGTATTTGTTTCTTATTTCCAAAGTTTATTTGCGCTCATCCGTTTCAAACCGCGAGTTGCAGTTGGAACCGGGGCATACGTTGCCGGTCCTGTTATTTCTGCTGCATCTACTTTGGGTGTTAGAGTGATATTACTTGAGCAGAACAGTTATCCGGGCATTACAAACAGACTATTGGAAAAGAAAGCAAACCAAATTCACATTAGTTATGAAGACTCAAAAAAATATTTTAGGATGACTGACAAGATAATTGTTACAGGCAATCCAATCAGACCAACACTTAACTTGATAGACAGAAATGAAGCTTGTATTAAAATGAATTTAGATCCTAATAAAAAAGTTGTATTGATTTTAGGAGGAAGCGGCGGTGCTAAATCAATAAATAATGTAATAGCCGGTGAAATAAAAAGCTTAACTGAAAATAATATTCAACTCATTTGGCAAACCGGCAGATTCTATTTCGATCAATACAAAAAATATAATTCCGAGATGACGATAGTTACGGCATATATTGATGATATGTCTGCTGCCTATTCTTGTGCGGATTTAGTAATTGCGAGGGCAGGTGCAACTACAATTGCTGAGATAAGTTATTTAGGATTACCAGTAATATTGATCCCTTCGCCAAACGTTGCAGCGAATCATCAATTTAAAAATGCGGAATCGTTAAAAAAATCCGATGCCGCAGAACTAATTGAGGACAAGAATTTGAATTCGGAATTACGAAACAAAATTATCTCACTTCTTAATGACGAAGATAGATTAAGTGAATTAAAAAAAAACATTAAAAATTTTTCAAAACCCGATGCAGCAAAAATTGTTGCTGAAAGTGCAATAAAATTAGCGGAGCAGATTTAATTATGGCAATGATGATGAACACGGTTAAAAACATACACATGGTCGGTATCGGTGGCATCGGTATGAGTGGTATTGCAGAAATACTTTTGAATCAAGGATTTAATGTCTCCGGTTCTGATTTATCAAAAAGTGAAGTAACCGATAGGTTGGAATCTTTAGGAATAAAAATTTACGAAGGACATAAAACTGAAAATTTACTCGAAGCTGATGTCTTAGTTTATTCTTCCGCAGTAACAGTTGAAAACCCGGAAGTAAAAGAAGCCATCGCACGAAAAATTCCTGTAATTAAACGATCCGAAATGTTAGCCGAATGTATGAGAATGAAATATGGAATTAGTATTGCCGGAACACACGGGAAAACTACAACTACATCTATGGTTGGTCTCGTTTTAACCGAAGGTGGTATTGACCCGACTATTATTGTCGGCGGTAAACTCAGCGGACTTGGCGGAACTAATGCACGTCTCGGCAACAGTGAGTATATAGTTGTTGAAGCCGATGAATTTGACAGAACATTTTTAAAATTAACACCAAGTATTGCCGCTATAACGACTCTAGAAAAGGAACATCTTGACACATATAAAGATTTGGATGATATAAAATCCGCTTTTGTTCAATTTGCCAACAAAGTTCCGTTTTTCGGATTTGTTGTTCTATGTATGGATGAACCCGCTTTACAGGATATCATTCCTCTTATTAATAAAAAGATATTTACATACGGACTAACTTCGCAAGCAGATATACGTGCGGTAGATTTAAAGCATGATGAATTCACCAGCAGTTATACGGTTGTTTATAAAGGTGAAGAATTAGGGAGAATAACTTTACAAATGCCCGGTGTTCACTTTGTTAAGAATTCTCTCGTTGCGGTTTGTATCGGGAAGGAAATGGGAATCGGTTTTGATGTAATTAAAAAATCTTTAGAATCATTCAAAGGTGTTTATAGAAGATTTGAAACTAAGTACAATAAAGAAATTTTGGTTATTGATGATTATGCTCATCATCCGACAGAAACAAATGCAACATTAGCGGGAATAAGAGCAGGGTGGAAGAGAAGATTAGTAGCGGTATTTCAGCCGCATCTTTATTCGCGTACAAGTGATTTTTATGCTGAGTTCGGAAGGTCATTCTTAAATACCGATGTTTTTATTTGCACCGATGTGTATCCTGCAAGAGAAAAATCAATTGAAGGAATTACAGGCGAGTTGATTGCAAAAGCTGCAAAAGATTTCGGTCATAAAAATGTGATATATGAACCGGATAAAAATAAAGTACCAGAATTATTAATGAAAATTCATAAGAAGAATGACATAATAATAACAATGGGTGCCGGTGATATCTGGAAGTTCGGAGAAAAATTTGTCGAGATGATAAAAAATAAAAAATGAAAAATCTTGGTGGAAAAATAGCGTTTGTAATTTTTGTAATTCTTTCGGGAATAGTAATCTATTTGTCATTGAGTCTTGAAAGCAAAAAAGAAATTGATATCACAATAATTAATATCAACGGAAATGTGCATCTTCCGAAAAATTCTTACTTCGAATATGCTAATCTCCACGACAAACAAAATTATGATTTGCTTTCGCTTTCAGTAATAAGAGATCGACTTCAAAAGCATCCCTATATTAAACAAGTTACTGTCGGTTATGCAGGCAACGGTAAAGTAATTGTAAACTTAATCGAAAAAGAATTTAAAGCAATACTTCTAACCAACGGCGAAAGATTTTTAATGACATCAAAAATGGAAGCTTTGCCTGTCTTAGAAAACTCACAGAATATTAATTACCCGGTAATTCAAATTAATTCCGATAATAGAATAAAACCGTTCCAGATTGCGGCAAGTAACAGCGAAATTAAAACAGCATTCAAAATGTTAACTGCGGCTAAATTACTTAACCCGAGTTTATATGATAATCTCTCCGAAATTGATTTTAGAAATAAAAGGAATGCCGTTATTTATTTCTCTTCGGTTGACTACCCGGTGATAATTGGCAGAGAAAATGAAATTAAAAAATTGGTCGTCTTTGAAAGATTATGGGAGAATATTAGTACTGTTCAAGCAAATAAGTTACTCGAATATGTCGATCTCCGGTTTACCGATAAAGTTTATCTCGGTATTGCCGGGGAAAATTTACAAGTAGAGGAAACTCAATCATGAAAAAAAATATTATTGCAGGATTAGATTTAGGCACGACGAAAGTTTGCGCGGTTATTGCTGAGCAATTGGAAGGTAAACTCGATATCCTTGGATTTGGTGTCGCTCCATCTGACGGATTGAACAGAGGATTAGTTGCCAACATTGCTAAAACTGCCGAAGCAATTAAAGAAGCAATGAGCATTGCATCGAACAGGGCTGGCTTTGAAGTAAGAAGTCTTAATGTTGGAGTTGCAGGCGAACATATTACAAGTCTTAGACACAGGAATTACGTTACAATAAGTAACCCCGATAAAGAAATTACTCAAGGAGACCTTGATAGATTGCGGGCTGATGTGAAGACAATTAGAATCCCTTCAGACAGACAAATTCTTCACATCATTCCCGAAGAATTCTTTGTTGATTATCAAGGCGGTATTGAAGACCCGATTGGTATGTCGGGATCAAGATTGGAGGCGGTTAATCATGTTGTATTAGCCTCAATACCGGCAATTCAAAATATAAAAAAATCTGTCGAGCGAGCCGGATTTCAAGTGTCAAATTATATACTCCAGCCTATTGCATCAAGTGTTTCTGTTCTCGATGAAAACGAAATGGATCTTGGCGTTGCTTTGATTGATATCGGAGGTGGTACAACCGACATAGCAATTTTTCATGACAAAAGTATCAAGCACACAAAGGTAATTGGTGTTGCAGGCAATCAGGTTACTAATGATATACGTGAATCCTTGGGAATAGTTACAAGTGAAGCAGAAAAATTAAAGAAAGAATTCGGGTATGCTACCGAAGAAGCAATTATAAAAGAAGAAGATATTTATATAAAAGGTGTCGGTGCTAGAGGTAATGTGAAAATTCCGGTTACTCTGCTTACACAAATCATTCATGTAAGAATGAGAGAACTCTTCTCTATAATAGATAACGAATTGAGACAAGCGGGATTCAAAAATAAAATTAAAGCCGGAATTGTGCTTACCGGAGGCGGTTCTTTGCTGAAAGGATCAAAAGAATTAGCAGAGGAAGTTTTCGGATTACCAGCAAGAATTGGAATTCCGCTTGAACTTGGTTCGGGCTTATCAACAGAAATTGAGAGTCCCGAGTTTGCGACTGTTGGAGGTTTGATTAAAGGAATTCCGGGTTCACCATCAGAAGAAACAGCAAAAACATTCAAATTGAAGAAAGATAAAAGAAGTTTAAATGTGGGCAATTTCTTTAAAAGAATACAAGAGTTTTTCGATGAACTTTAGAATAATAAATAATAAAAATAAATATACCACAACAAGGAGGAAACAATGACAAGATTTGCCACTTTAGAACGCGATCATGATCTCTCTGCACGTCTGAAAGTTGTAGGCGTTGGTGGCGGTGGTTGTAATGCCATCGAAAGTATGATCAAAAGAGGGTTAACCGGTGTTGAATATGTTGCAATCAATACTGATGCTCAAGTTCTGCAAAAAAATAGTGCAGATCACAAAATTCAAATCGGGGTAGGTTTGACGAAAGGACTTGGCGCCGGTGCTGATCCCGAAGTCGGTAGAAAAGCAACCGAAGAAGACCGGGATAAAATAAAAAGTGTTTTGAATAACAGCGACATGGTATTTGTAACTGCAGGTATGGGTGGTGGTACAGGAACCGGTGGGGCACCTATAATTGCATCAATTGCAAAAAGTATAGGCGCATTAGTAATAGGTATTGTAACAAAACCATTTCGGTGGGAAGGTAAAAAAAGAATGATGAATGCCGAAACAGGTATTCAAGAACTTCGTCAATTTGTAGATAGCTTAATTGTTATTCCCAACGAAAGAATCTTAAATATTCTTGATAGTTCGGTAGGTGCTTTAACTGCATTCGATAAACCTAATGAAGTCTTATACGAAGCAACAAGAGGAATTGCAGATATAATTACCGTTCCGGGAATTATTAATGTCGACTTTGCCGATGTTCGTTCAGTAATGAATCAAAGCGGTGAAGCGTTGATGGGCTGCGGAATTTCTTCGGGCGAAAACAGATCGGTTGAAGCTGCTCAAAAAGCAATATCTTCTCCTTTACTTGAAGGAATTTCAATTAAAGGTGCTAAGAATATTCTACT
>DSBF01000252.1 GCA_011049495.1 Ignavibacteria bacterium | reverse complement strand
TATAAATTATTATTATTATTCTGGTACAACTGAAAGGCCGACATAAATACTGAATATTTTTTGCAAAACTACCTATATTTTTTTAAAGAACGACACTATATTACTGGCTGTTTTAGGACCCACTTCTTTCGATATATCTTCAAGGGAGGCCCTTTTAATATTTTCTATTGACTTAAAGTGTGTGTAAAGCTTTATCACACTCTTCTTCCCTACTCCGGGTATTGCTTCCAAAATAGAAGTATCATTCTTTTTTTCTCTTTTCCTTCTGTGAAAGGTTATGCCAAACCGATGCGCTTCATCGCGAATATTTTGGATAAGCTTAAGTGACATTGAACGCTTGTCGAGGTATAAAGGCGTTGATTCGCCTGGTCGGTATATTTCTTCAAGTCGTTTTGCTATACCTATTATGGGGATATGCTCGAGGTGTAGCTCTTTAAGTGTTTCATAGGCAGAACTTAGTTGCCCTTTACCACCATCAATAACTATTAAATTAGGCAAGTTCTTATTCTCGTATATCAATCTTTTATACCTACGGTAAACAACCTCCCGCATGGAAGCAAAATCGTCAGGGCCAGTAACAGATTTTACATTAAAATGCCTGTACTCCTTTTTTGCAGGTTTTCCATTCTTAAACACTACACAAGCCGACACGGGATTTGTTCCATGCAGGTTTGAATTATCGAAGCATTCAATAACCACAGGAAGTTCAGGAAGTTGCAAATCCCTTTTTAATTGCTCCAGGTATTTTTGAATACGAGTTTGAGGATTTGCACGTTCTTCGTTTCTTATTATTTCCTTAATATAAGCTTCAGCATTACGTAAGCTAAGCTTTAAAAGTTTTAACTTTTCTCCCTGTTTAGGAATGTGATACTTTATATTGGAAAGCTGGTAGGCAGGATTAATATTTACAAGAAATGTAGTTGATTTTAGGTTAAGTCTCTCCTTAATCTCCAGAATAGCCTGTGAAAAGATATCGTCAATGGGCTCATCAACAATATTTTTAATTTGTAAATTATACGATTGAACTACCACGCCACTGCTTACCTTCAAGAAGTTAACTACAGCATGACCTTCGATCTCAAGAAAAGTGAAAATATCAGCAGCATTTATACCCTTTGATATTACAGAACTTTTTGCTTGGAAATTCTGTAATAGTCGAAGCCGTTCCTTTAGCAAAGCAGCCTGCTCAAACTTAAGCTCCTGAGCGGCTTTTGTCATTTCATTTGAAATTAGGCCGAGCACTGCGTCAAGGTTGCCTTCAAGAATTTTTTTTATAGCATCTATGTTGTTTAAGTAATCGGTTTCGTTTTGATTACCAATACATGGTGCTAAACAATTTCCAATCTGATACTCCAAGCATGATTTAAATTTTCCAGATGTGATATTTTTAGGGGTTAAGTTGAGCTCACAGGTACGAATAGGAAACAGTTGACGAATTAAATCAAGTAATGCTTTAAGTAAACGACCTGATGTGTATGGTCCATAATACATTGATCCGTCGTTTTCGTATCGACGTGTAGTTGTAACACGGGGGAATGGCTCGTTCTTTATTACAATCCATGGATAGGTTTTATCGTCACGTAAAAGAATGTTATACTTGGGCTGATGTTTTTTAATAAGTATATTCTCGAGTATGAGTGCATCGGATTCGGTGTATACTACAATATACTTTAAATCGGCCACTCTTGAAACTAATGCCCTTACTTTTGCAGAGTCGTAGTGAGAGCGGTTAAAATATGATGAAACTCGCTTACGTATATTTTTAGCTTTTCCAATATATATAATTCTGCCTGATGAGTCGAAAAATTGGTAAACCCCAGGCAATTCAGGCAGTGACGATAAATATGCTGTACTCGAAATGTTTTCCATCTACATCAGTCGGCAAATATGGAAGTTAAGCTAAACCTATCAACATCAAATAGACCAGCAGGGATTAACTTTAAATGCGGGATTACTGATAGCGACATAAATGCCATGGTCATAAATGGTGCATGTAGTTTACAACCGTCGGCTTTCAGTTTTTCGTTAATCAGGGAGTACTCTCTAGCAGCATCGTTTACATTGGTTTTGGACATTAAACCAAAAAACGGTAGGGCCAAACCCAAAGTATCATCGCCATTATAGTAGCATATTCCACCTCTGTTTTGAATTATATAGTCAATAGCTTGCAAAATGCTATCGTCGTTTGCACCTATGGCAACAATATGATGGCTATCGTGGGCAATGCTTGCGGCAATGGCTCCCTTTTTCATTCCAAAACCATGGATAAGCCCAACACTTATGTTATCAGGGTTGTATCGACTTAGCACAACAATTTTTAGAATATCTTTTTCAAAATCGTAACCAGAACTGGGTACAGCTGTTTTTAAAGTTTCAGTGATCAGCTCGCCTTCAATCACCTTAATAACCTTTACCTGTTTACCAGATGGAATTTCGAGCCTTACCTTATTATGATCAAAGCCAACAGGAAAAGTAAACGATGGGGCTTCAACAGAAAATTCTTTATCGAAATTGGTTACATTAACACCATTAATATAAGTAGATAATACATTAAAATCCTTTAGGTTGTCAACAACTATAAAATCGGCTGGTTGCCCCACCTGTAACAATCCAACATTTAGCCCATAGTGATACACTGGATTAACCGAAACGACCTGGAGCACATCAAAAAGATTATACCCAAGCGCTACTGCTTTACGGACAAGCTTATTAATATGCCCACCAATAAGCTCATCGGGGTGGCAATCGTCGGTACAAAACATAACCATATTTGGGTTTATGCCAATTAAAGGGTGTAGGGCATCAAAATTTTTAGCTGCACTACCCTCTCGTATCAATACCTTCATTCCAAGTTCAATTTTTCTCTTAGCCTCTTCAAGGGTAAAGCATTCGTGGTCGGTAGTAATACCTGCTGAAACATATTTTGTTAGATTTTCACCACTCAATCCCGGGGCATGACCGTCAATAGGCTTATTCCTTGCTTTGGCTTCGCTTAATATCGAATGAACTTCAGTATTACCATTAACAACCCCTGGAAAATTCATCATTTCGGCAAGGTGTGTAACCTCAGGTAATTCTAATAGCTTGGCAACCTCTTTGGAAGTAAAGGTTTCAAAACACTCATCCACAGGCGATGCTGGCACACACGATGGAGCACCAAAAAAGAATTTCAGTTTGGATAGTTTTGCGTTCTCAATCATAAAACGCACTCCCTGAATCCCTGCTACATTTGCTACTTCGTGGGGATCGGCCACAACTGCCACGGTGCCATTTTTTACTGCAGCCTGTGCAAATCGTGTAGGTATAAGCAATGAACTTTCAATGTGAACATGCGAATCGACAAAACCCGGAATAATGTAAACATTTTCATCGACATTAGATTCTTCAATCTCACTAATTACCCCATCCTGAAAGTATACTCTGGCATTCACAATTCTACGACCAATGGGATCAACTAATTTTCCAGTTATTGAATTTAAACCATCCATAAAACATCGATTAATATTATACTTAAAGTTTTTATTTAAACGTTCCACGTGGAACACTTTAATAAATTACAACAAAACATTATTATTTAATTACTTATAATTATAACTAGTGATAATGTTAGTTAAAAAATTGTTCCACGTGGAACATTATCTGCCAAAGAAAACCAACAATACATTTATATCGCTGGGTGAAATCCCAGGTATTCGCTTTGCTTGAGCAATTGTTTTTGGTTTTATGCGTGTTAGCTTTATCCTTGCTTCGGTGCTTAATGAGCAAAGTTGATTATAATCAAAATTGTCGGGTATTTGTAGATGTTCGAGTCGATTAATCTTTTCTGCGATTAGTTTTTCTTTTTCAATATAGCCACTATACTTAATTTTTATCTCTGCACCGTTTATGGCCTCATAATCGTATGGGGCGATATTTATTTTGAGGTGTTCAAGTATTGGCATAAGCGTTATTTCTGGCCGTAAAACAATATCGTAGAGCTTTCTTTTTTGAGTTATTTTTGCAGAATCATTTGAGATTAGGTACTCGTTTATTTCGCTGGGCGACACAGAATGCTTTTTAACGAGTTGGTTTAGTTCTTCAATGCTTTTAATCTTATTTTCTAATCGTTTTACGTCATTTTCGTCAACCATATTATATTTTGCTGCAATTGGTGTTAGCCTTTCATCGGCATTGTCCTGTCGAATTAGTATTCGGTACTCGGCTCTACTTGTAAACATTCTGTATGGTTCATCAACGCCTCTTGTTACCAAATCGTCAATCAATACTCCGATATAAGCCTCGTCTCTTTTGAGTTGAAAATTGTCAGGTATATCATTTGCCTTTAAGTGAGCATTCGCACCTGCTATTAAGCCCTGACCTGCTGCTTCCTCGTATCCTGTTGTACCATTAATTTGACCAGCAAAAAACAGGTTATGAATTATTTTAGTTTCTAATGTGTGTTTTAGCTGAGTTGGATCAAAATAATCGTATTCAATTGCATAGCCAGGTCGCAGAATGTGAACATTCTCGAAACCGGGAATTAACTTTAATGCTTTATACTGAATATCGACGGGTAATGATGAAGAGAATCCGTTTAGATACATCTCGTAGGTATAAACACCCTCGGGTTCTAAGAAAAGCTGATGCGAAGTTTTTTCAGCAAAAGTGTGAACTTTGTCCTCAATGCTTGGGCAATAACGTGGTCCAACTCCTTTTATTTTACCGGTGAACAAGGGTGATTGGTCAAAACCTTCGCGTAAAATATTATGTACTTTGGTATTTGTATTAACAATGTAGCAATTTTTACGTGGCAGTTTGGAAAAATAATCGGGATTATAGGAAAATTTTGATATATCCTGTGATTCTTGGATTGTTTGATTACTGTAATTTACGGTTCTACCATCGATTCTTACCGGGGTACCTGTTTTCATTCTTCCTGTTTTGAAACCAAGTTGAATTAAGCGCTCTGTTAAACCTTGGGAGTTAAGTTCGCCTATTCTTCCACCGGTAAAATTTACATTTCCTATGTGGATTTTTCCGTTTAAAAAAGTTCCGTTAGTTAAGACAACGGATTTACATTTAACAGTTTGATTTGTTCTGGTTATTATACCAACGACACGATTTTCCTTCACAATCAAATCTATCACTTCGTCCTGCCATAAGTATAAATTAGGTAGCGACTCGAGATACTTTCTCCATTCAATTGTAAAAAGCATTCTATCCGTCTGAGCACGGGGACTCCACATTGCAGGACCTTTACTTTGGTTAAGCATTTTAAAATGCATGGTAGTAAGATCGGTCACTTTAGCGGTGTATCCACCAAGTGCATCGATTTCTCTTACAATTTGTCCTTTAGCAATTCCACCAATAGCAGGATTACAGCTCATTTGCGCCAATTTGGTAAGATCCATTGAGACCAAAAGCGTCCTGGAACCCATTTTTGCAGCAATAGCAGCTGCTTCGCATCCTGCATGTCCTCCGCCAACAACAATAACATCAAAGGCTAATTCCATTTTGTGTAGAAGATTTTTAAAGCCCAGTTTTCTTTTTCCCTCATATCATTCCTTTGCTGTTCAGTAGTATCGTTGAATCCTAGCAAATGTAATATTCCGTGAATTATTACCCTGTGTAATTCATTTTCAAAGGTAACATTGTAGTCTTTGGCATTAGACTTTACAGTATCGACAGAAATTACAATATCTGCAGAAATTGTATTTTCAGTACAGTAGTCGAAAGTAATTATGTCAGTTAAGTAGTTGTGATTTAAAAACTTTTGATTTATACCAAGTATTTCATCAGTGTCAGTAAAATAGAACGTTATATCGCCAACTGATTTCTTATACTCTTTCTCAATAATATGCACTATCCACTTTTTTATATTGATCTTTTGGGATATCCTTTTTGAAATAGCATTTGTTTTATATGAAAAAAAAATAGCCATTAAATATTAAACGTCATTTTAACGGTTGTGCCATTGTTCTCAAATTTAATTTCGTCAGATAACTTCTTCATTAAAAACACTCCACGTCCTGAAATGTTTTCAATGTTTTCAGGAACTGTTGGATCGGGTATTGTATCTGGATTAAAACCTTTTCCTTGGTCGGAAATGGTAATACTTACCGATTTGTTACATATTTTGATATTCACCTTTACAACTTTTTCTTTGTCCATTTTGTTTCCATGTACTATTGCATTATTTACCCCCTCAATAGCTGCAATTAATATTTTCCCATACACATCTGGTGTCAATGTAAGTTTTTCTGTTATTTCATCAATAGTTTTTTCTATTAAACTAATCTGTTCTAATTTGCTTGGTATGGTAATTGTTCTTTCCATGGCTTTTGGGGTTGTAATTTTTTTATACTATTTTTTTTTTTTAAAAGTTACGCAAAATTATTAAAAATTTAATTTTACTAAAATTTAACCCAGTTTAACGGATTTTCGGGTTCCTTCTCATTCCAAATTTCGAAATGTAAAACAAGAGTATTATCCACCTGTTTCATTACAGTTCCTAAATTTTCACCAGTACTTACAAATTGTCCAACCTTAACATTTACCTCGTTAAGATTTGAGTAAACGGTTAAGTATTCACCATGTCTAACTATAATAGCTTTTCCGCCGTAGGGAACATTGAATATCTTTTTAATCTCGCCGCTGTGAACGGCAATTACTTCAGAGGAATAATTAAGTATTAAATCGATTCCGTTATTCTTTATTTTTACATTTTTAAGTATAGGAT
>DSBF01000013.1 GCA_011049495.1 Ignavibacteria bacterium | reverse complement strand
TGAAGCGTTGATGGGCTGCGGAATTTCTTCGGGCGAAAACAGATCGGTTGAAGCTGCTCAAAAAGCAATATCTTCTCCTTTACTTGAAGGAATTTCAATTAAAGGTGCTAAGAATATTCTACTTAATGTAACCGGTTCTACAAATATGACCATGCAAGAAATTGAAGAAGGCAACCGTGTTATTTATGAAGCCGCCGGTGAAGAAGCTAATGTGATTTTTGGCTTAGTAAATAAAGATGAAATGAACGAATATATCTCATATACCGTAATAGCAACGGGCTTCTCTTCTAAAAATGATTTTTCCGGTGTAAGCAAATTAAAATCAGAGAAAAAGGAAAAACCGAAAGAACAAAAAGAGGAATTCAAATTCGGTGGATTCGATAAAAGCAAATTCGAAATTAATGAAGATGACGACCTTGACGTTCCAACCATTTTCAGAGTAAAAGGTTCAAAAAATAGAATGTATGAATCTTCAGACAACGAGGTGAAAGGCGGTTTCAATATCGAGCAAATTGATGCTTTTGAAAATGAAAAGGAAGAAGAAAAAAAGAAAAAGAAAGAATTGGAAATTAGAGAACAAGACAGTTCCTCTTTTCTTCGTATGATGATGGATTAGCGTTAACCCTTATTCCTTTCTGCCAAAAGGCTGTTATTGAATCTTAACCTTGTTGTGGTGACTTGGTTATAAATTAAGATCAGTACAGCCTTTTGTTTTGCCCTTTATTTACTTTTTATTTTTACTTTTTATTAATAACTTTACTTTTCTTAAAGGTAAAGTAAAATATTCAAAATGATAAAAAAGGTTTTAATTTTATTTCTTTTCCTTTCCATCTCTTATCATGCGCAAGACGGGCAGAATGTAGGGTGGATTTCCAAATTTGGGCTTGCCGGCGGTTTTAATCCAATTTATGTTTTCCCGAATGTCGATCCCATAAATCAAATGCTTCCAAACTTCGGAGTTGATGAACTTTCAACTTCCGGTATGATGGCTTACGGTGGTTCGGGATATATATATATATTACTAATAGATAACGTTCGCTTAGGTGGTATGGGTTTAGGACTTACACAAACTCGTGACGGAATAGTTAACGGAATAAACCGTCAAGTTGATTATTCAATGGGGTTCGGAGGCTTTACGGTTGAATATACCCTCCCCTTCATAAAGACTCCTGCTGTTTCAATCGGAGCAATAATAGGTGCCGGAAGTTTAGAGATCGATATATATCAAAATAAAAATTCCGGTAATTGGGATGATGCGTGGAATAATTTTGAAGGTGATGCCGACACAAAAATGTTATCGATGCACAATTCATTTTTTACCTTTACGCCGACATTGAACATTGATTACCCGGTCACAAGATATCTCGCTTTTAGAATTGGCGCCGGTTATATTCTTACTTTTGCAGGTGATTGGAAACTTAATAATGATTTAGAATTTTCGGGTGTACCATCCGACTTAAAAGCAGATTCGTTCTTTATCCAAACAGGTATATATTTAGGTTTTTTTGCTTTTTGATTTTTCATCACAATGTATCAAATTGTACATCATGATGATATTAATTAATTTTTTATAAAAAATTAAATTTAGAGTGATATGAAACGAACAGTATTTTCAGCTGTGCTAATTGTTTCTCTTTTGTATATAAACTTACCGGCACAAGTCTCAAGTCAAAAACAAAATTTATTGGATGTAATGAGTTCAACCCCGCCGATTAGCGTTACTATCGGTGGTGAATTTATAGTTACCGGTTCCTTCCCGGCATACAGCGGCGAAAGATTGGATCAATTTGTAACGAGAATTTATAATGAAGTAAAAAACAGCCTCCCTTTCCCGACGAACAACGAACAGCTCTTCATGAAATTCATTTCCAAAACAGATAAGTTCGCCTTGCGCGGAATTAAACTTGTAAGGAAGGACGGAACTAAACTAGATATCGATTTATTGAAATTCAGGCTTACCGGCAACTTTGATAATAACCCTTACTTGAAAAACGATGATGTGGTAATCTTCCCGGAATATAACCTTGATTACGGTTTCATCGATATCAACGGGGCAGTGAATAAACCGACCAAGTTTCAATTTGTTGAAGGCGATAAACTTGAAGATGCAATATTTTTTGCTCGCGGTATTAATAAGGCATACGAAGATGTTAATACTGCTGTTATATCGAGACTATCCTACGACGGTAAATCGGAAGAGAAAATAACTGTAAACTTGGAAGATGAGTTCTACTTAAAAAGAGGCGATAGAATTAAAATTGCTGCCGATCAGACAAATAGAAAAGCATATAAAGTCTTGGTACTCGGTGAAGTTAATCAACCCGGGTACATTTATGTTACTAAAGACAATACTACATTAAAAGATGTAATTGAAAAAGCGGGCGGTTTTACCGAAAATGCTTCATTGAAAGATGCGCAGCTCGTGAGGAATTTAAACCGTGAGCAGATACTAAAAAAATATGCAATCGAAGAAAAGGCAAAAGAAGATCCTTCCGAATTAATTATTGACGAAGAAAATAATTATTGGCAGCTACTTGAAACTCTCAGGATGTTCAGAAGTGCGGATTTACTCGACGAAGATACTTTGTTCTTTAGCCTAGATAATCAATTAAGGATTCTTGAAGGGAATAATCTTGTAGACTTTACCAGGTTGGATTCGGCGGACTCGGCTACATCTGATTTTATAGTTAAGGACGGGGACGTTGTTATAGTGCCTGAACGGTTCGAAGCTGTTTATGTCTTCGGACAGGTAGGGACAATCGGTTATTATAAATATATCAAGGGAATGGGATACGACTATTATATTCAGCAAGCCGGAGGTTTAACCGGTACGGCAAAAAGCGACGATGATATTTTCATAATCAAAGGAACTTCAAGAGAGTGGATATCTATTAGTGAAGATAACTATGATATAGAACCAGGCGACTATATCTATGTAATGAAAGAAATACCTAGAAATATTTGGTATTATGTCCAGCGTATAGGTACAATTGCCGGCATTCTGGGAAGTATTGCAACCTTAATTTTGTTGTTTAGGTATTAAGCATAAAATTTTTATATACTTAATTAGTTTTAATAATGTGTAGTGATTTTAAGATTCTATTTGCTTGAAAATCTAATATAATAAAAAGACTATGGATAAGAATCAAATGAGTAAGAACAACAAATCATTTACTGATTTTTTAATAATTGTACTAAAAAGAAGGAAGTTAATTATTACAAATGTTGTGATAGTAACTATCTTTGCAGCTATTATTAGTTTTTTTATACCAAAGTGGTATACCTCTAAAGCAAACTTGCTTCCTCCTAAATCAAGCGGTAGATTGCTAGGAGAATTAGGTAATTTCTCTTCCACAATTCAAAATATCTCCAAGTCTTTCGGTCGATTAGGAACTGTCTCTGATGAAGCGTATAATTATTTAGCCATTTTGCAAAGTAGAACAACTGCAGAAAAGGTGATCAATAAATTTAATCTTCGTGAGGTTTATGAGTTTGATGAAGATGAACCCATAGAAAATATCATAAAAGAATTAAACAGTAATGTTGATTTTAATATTGAAGATGAAGGAAATGTTACTATTGAGGTAACAGATGAAGACCCACAACTAGCCGCAGATATGGCGGCATATTATGTAAAAGTCCTAAATGATATTAGTCGTGATTTAGGTACATTGGAGGCAAAAAATAATCGTGAATTTATAGAGAGAAGATATATTCAGGCAATGGCAGATATATCTTCTGTGGAAGATTCGTTGAAAAAATTTGCTAAAAAACATTCTGTTTTTGATATAGAAGAACAAACAAAAGCGGCAATAACTGCTGCTGCTGAATTAAAAGCGCAAATAGAGGTGGTGAAGATTGAAAGGGATTTGTTATTAATGAATTATGGAAAGGATAATCCGTATGTTATAAATAAAGAAATTATGATTAGTGAATTTAAGAGAAGATTAGAAAATATGAAATTTGCAGAAAGCAGTAGCTCTAATAATGCTCTTTATACACCTTTTTCCGAATTACCGGAGGTTGGTGTAAATTTTATTAGATTACAGCGCGAGTATGAATTACAAGCTAAAATACTAGAGTTTATTGTACCAATTTATGAACAGGCTAAAATCGAGGAGACAAAAGATATTCCAGCAATACTTGTACTGGATTATCCTGTTCCTGCTCAAAAAAAAGCAGGCCCTAAAAAAGCTATAATAATAGGAGCTGCATTTTTGCTTTCTTTGTTTTTTTCAATTATAGCTGCATTAATGCTTGAATCTCTAGAAAGGCTTCGTCAAGATGAAATGAATTACAGCAGGGTTAATGAGGGGATTTTTATTCCTTTACGAAGAATGTTATTTCTTAAAAGGAAATAATGATAATTACTGTCGCAAATAGTATTTTTAACTCGGATATAAGAGGACATAGTTCTGCTATTATATGGATTTTGTTATCAGTAGAAATTTTGTTATTAGCACTTTTAGCTTTACAATTCTATAAAGCAATACTTATAACCGTTATTGTTATATTCGGAGTCTTATTATTATATTATTTTTTTAACAATCCATTTATTTTATTTCTTACCTTTTTGCTTTCTATTTTAGCTGGTACTGTTGAGTTAAGTAGTGATGTAAGTATCTCATTTGTTTTCATAACATTCATAATTTTGACATTATTTTATTTAGTTAAAATATCAGATCCCAGCCAAAAAAAAAGTATAGACGATCATTTCACAATTAAATTTCTTTTTGGCTTTTTTTTAATTTGGTCACTTTTTTCGGTTTACATTGCAATTGATAAGACTCTCGCTATTGGATATTGGAGGAACTACTTTGCCGGATTTATCACTTTTGTGTATGCACTAAAATTTGTGAATACAAAAAAACAAATAAAAATATTTTTGTCAGTATTAATTATCTGGGGAGTTATTCTATCTTTTATTGAACTCTACATTTTATTCTCTCTGGGAAATGTAGCTACAGCAATGGTCAAATTATTTATGAGTAAAAACTTGTTGGCAACATCTTGGGGAAGGTCTAATTATCTTGCATCATTTCATGTATTTATTATTCCAATTGCTTTTGGCTACTTAATGTCAACGAAATCAAACAAAGTAAAGTTTGCGGTCTCATTAGCTCTTATATTAATGGCTAGTACTCTTATTTTGACTTTATCGAGAGGCGGAATGTTGGCACTATTAATCGGTATGACCATTTTTGTTGTAAAGGCACTAAAACCGAAGTTACTCATTCCATTGCTATTTTTAGTAACAATATTATCCATAATTCTTTTATTGAATCCATTGACAGTTGTCATTTTTGAAGGAATAAGTACCGTCGAATCAAATGCTTCAACACATACTAGATTGAATTTTTATATTGATACATGGCATGCCTTTCTGAAGCATCCTATAACCGGAGTAGGTTTAGGTAATCTTGGACATTATGCAGTATTTAAGATTACCAATTCTACTGCATCAGCCCATAACATTGTTCTAGGAGCTTTAGGAGAAACTGGAATTATTGGGGCAATATTATATTTATCAGCAATTTTTTATTCTTTTATTACGAGTTTTAATAATTATTTGCGAGAGAAAATTGAAAGAGTTCGAATTTTACAATGGTCATTTCTCTGTTCTTTTATAGCTGCGCTTGCACATTCAATGATTGAACCAAATTTCGAAGGATTTCAATTTGCGATCTTATTTTGGGGTACGTTAGCTGTGTTCCTCAGGTTTTCTAAATTAAAGCAAGATGAAAAATTAAATCTTCTTGGAGCCTCAAATCAATAGGTCCTAAATTTCGATTGATCTCTTTAGCTATTCATTGGAGCTTTTATTAAATGTCAGATTTTGAACGAATAAGCAAAAATTCAATCTACTCATTTCTATCAATTTTTTTCAGGCTCTTCTCAAATGTGATCCTGTTTTGGCTTATCGCTCGTTTTTATGGAAAAGAATTATTCGGTCAGTTTACAATAGCTCAAACTTTTGCTTCAGTGTACGTAATATTTGCTGATTTTGGCTTGGATATGTTACTGACAATCGAGATCTCCCGTAGATTGAGTGACTCTAAAAATATCTTCAGAAGATATTTTAGTGTAAAATTTGTTCTGGTAGTTATAGTTTTTCTTATTCTAGTTGGTATAACATTTATAAGTAATTTTAGTTCAGAGGTACGCCAACTAATAATTATATTTGGATTCTATGCGGTTTTTACAACATTAACCAACTTTTTATATGCTCTCTTTAAAGGAAATGAAAAATTAAAATATGAAACAAGAGTTTCATTTTTTGTTAATGCTAGCTCATTAATTGTTCTTTTACCTCTTATATTTTTGCAGCATAGTATTGTTGTTATTGCGATAATATTTGTGTTTTTGCGGCTATCTGGACTGCTTGTAGCTTTATTCTTTTCATTTAAAATTTTACCTACTCTCTCTTTCAAGCTGGATTTTAGTCAATTTAAGGAAACTTGGAAGCAGATAATTGTGTTTGGTCTTTTTCTTATTTTCGGCAACCTTTATTTTCAGTTAGATACAATCCTATTGGCATACATGGTTGATAATTCGAGTGTCGGAGAGTATCAGGCAGTATTCCGATTAGTAATGCTGCCACTAATTATTCCAACTATATTTGTAAATAGTATAATGCCTGCTTTATCGAGGTTTAATTCACAAGATATTATTAAATGGGAAAAGCTTGGTTACATATTGAATAAGCTCTTAATTATTATTT
>DSBF01000340.1 GCA_011049495.1 Ignavibacteria bacterium | reverse complement strand
TAAAAAATAACACTCCGAAAGTATCACCATCCATAAAAAGAATATGTGGCGGAAGCAGTTTTAGGGATTGAAACATAAACATGAAATACCATTCGGGTTTTATACCTTCGGGAGCAGATGCGAGTGAATCTGCTTTCACACCAAGATCCCATTGGAAGAATAGTGTAAGAAAGATTAGCAAATAAAGTACAATCAGCCATAACAAAAAATCGCGTAATGCGAAGTCAGGTAAAAATGAAATATATTTTTTCTTTTCCTCGGGGAGTTCTTTAAAGAATTCCGGCTCACTCATACCTTGTCTTTGCACCATAAGTAAATGAAATATCAGCACAACAGTAAAAATAGCCGGGAGTACCGCAACATGAAATCCGAAGAAACGAGAAAGTGTAGCACCGGTTACATCTTCACCGCCGCGAAGTACTAAACGAAGTTCTTCTCCGATAATCGGAACTGCACCAACGATATCAGTACCGACTTTTGTAGCAAAAAATGCAAGCTCATTCCACGGCAGCAAATAGCCGCTGAAACCGAATGCCATTCCAAGAACTAGAAGTATAAACCCGGAAACCCATGTAAGTTCTCGAGGCTTCTTATACGCTCTCGTAAAGAAAACACTAAACATGTGAATGAAGGCAAACAAAATCATTAGGTTTGCAGACCAACTATGAAGATTTCTGATGAGCCATCCGAACTTAACTTTTGTTATTATAAATCTAACACTTTCAAAAGCACTGGATTCACCCGGCTGATAATACAGCAGCAGCAGTATCCCGGTAAATACTTGTATTATGAATAAGAAAAGTGTAACTCCTCCCATGTAATACCAGATAGTGTGTTTATGAATCGGTACTTTTTTGTGCAGTATTAGATTTTTTAACGGTTCGAGATTATACCGCCGATCCAGCCAATTGAAAGCTTTCGAGTCTAAGAAATTATTCATTTTTAACTCTTTTGTGATGTGATAATGATTTCATCGTCTTTGATTATAACGGCAAATTCTTCCAACGGTTTTGGAGGTGGTCCGGATAAATTTCTTCCCTTAAGATCAAATACACCATTATGGCAGGCACAAACAATCTGCTTAGCATCCTGCCGGTATTGAACAATGCAATCGAGATGAGTACAAGTTGCAGCAAGCGCATGCAGTTCGCCGGATTCATCTCTGATAAGCATAACAGGTATCCTTCCGAATTTTATGATTTTAGAACTATTCATTTCGAATTCGGAAAGCTTGCCTACTTTGAGAGATGTTACAGTTGGTTCACCTGAATCCGGAGGCACAAGGTATTCTACAACAGGATAAATAGCAGCTCCTAAGGTTCCGATACCACCAATTACCATTAACCCATTTATAAATTTTCTTCTCTCCATATTTATTCAATCCGATTGTTTGAAATTATTTTTAATAAGTTTTTCATTTTTCTTTATGATGCTAATTATTAAATCAACTCAAGATTTATCCGTGTTTGATTTCAATCTCATTCTTGTGTAGAATAATGATACGGAAATCAGCGTTACCGCCAGCGCGAACAGGGTAATTATTTGGTAAATTGTATCAATTTCACTCAAGCTGAAGATCAATATATAAATTACGGATGCCAGTAAAGTAAAATGTGCCATCCACCTGTATTTAAAGTTGTGAAGCAAGCCACTCATCAAATAGTATAGGCTTGCAAGTCCAATCAAGGATAACCCAATATACTCGATTGACAGTACTTCGATTAACGAAAAGGGGATTGTGATAAAGGCTATTATCAAATATGTATTTCTTAAAAATTCGGTCTGTAATGTCAGTCTATCCTTCTGCCAATTAAGTATGCGGGCGCTTATCAAACCAACAAACCCGATACTTACGGTTGTAAATCCGAAACTTTTGGTCGAAATAAGGTATGCAAACAATATCATTAGGAATATTATAAAGTTAGAAACGACGAGACTTTTAGATTCAAACCAAATTGCTAATGCAATTACAATTATACTCTGCCAAATTAAAGGCGTAAATGCTGCAGGTAATCCGAAATATGAAATTAGCGAAATACTAAGTGTTATTGCCGATGCAAGAGCGTATAAGTTTGTTGAATGTTTGCTTTTATTTTTTACATGGTAGAGTATTGCCAGTATAAGAGAAATCACCGAAAATAAAATCATGTGAATGAATATGTATTCTTTTAGCGTAAGCAAGCATACAATCGTAAAAAGTCCTAAACCTAGAATTACGTTAGTGAGGGAAATTGAGATATCAAATTCTTCTTCAAGTACCGATGGCGTTTTCGTTAATAAACCGGCGGCGTAGATAATCATGTAAACCAATAAAAAGAAAATATGGAAACCGGGCTCGCTTACTATTCCAATATCATTACCGAAAAGCGGTGTATTCAAAAACCATATGAGGTGTGTTAGGTATGTTATTATTATACCTAGAAGTAGATAGAAAAGTTTATCAAAATTTTTGTACCTGTACATGATTACAAATCCGGCAGAACAGCAAGTTAGTAAGATAAAGAGCAATACCGGTTCACCGATTCTTAGTCCAGTGAAGGCTACCAAAGCGAAACCGAGACTATTAAGCGGTACTGACTGTTTCTTAACCGAAAGACTAATAATAACTACAGGGATTGCAAGTAATAAGATACCCTCAACAACTTTGTTTTCAAGAGCAGGTTCCGGTGTGAAATAAAATAACCGCATTGCGGAAATATAGAACAGGAATAAACCCGATCCGAAAAGATAATTTGATATATTAGAATAAGAATTCTTCCATAACCTAGATAAAAACAATAGGCATCCTGTAATAGTAAATCCTAAAACCGTTGGTAAAAACTGATTGATCTCCGGGTAAGGTTTAAAAAGAAGAAACGAGAAGAAGATTACAAGAACAAGAATACCCAAATTTGCAAACCAATACTCACCAATATTCATATCAGCAATACTGGAATCCGATGATTTCTGAGAAGCGGCATCCGCAATATTACCGGGAGATGAAGCATAAGGTTCTATATTCAGCTTGGATTCAATTCGGGTTAACCTGTTATCAAGATTTTTTAGGTAATCTATGATTTGCGGGTTATTGAGTTGTTCATTTTCATGACTCATAGATCATACTCCCTTTTTAGTTCTTGATTATGTTAAGTCTCCCAATCGAACAATATTATGCAATTGATATACCACTTTTATCGGTAACGATAAAACGAATAAATAATATCGATTTCAGCATCTTTTTATAATTATTAACCGGAGTGAAAGTCCTTTTTTATGCGAAAAACAGAATAAACTTTGCAATATTAATTCACAATTAAAACCGTGCAAGTGGTTAAGTCGATATGAAGTAACAGATTAGCTGGTGTGTGAATTATTATTTCATTGTGAAATGATAATTCATTCTGGGGCTGTCCAAAAAGTAATGTCTTATTTGTATCAGCCGTGAATTACGCTAATATTCGCGAATATTTTTTTGTTCAAAGGATTCATTCGAGAATAAGTACTTTTTGGTCACCTCTTAGAGATACCGGGTATTACTCCGATCGCCAAAGTGATAGATCGATGTGATATTGACTAATAAGCCGGTATACGTTCCTAGTTGTTACACCGGCTTCATCAGCTACTTTAGTGATATTGCCGTTATGTTTGTTTAGAAGAAAATGGAGGTATTGTTTTTCCGATTCCTCTATCGCTTGCTGCCGGACTTGCTTGAGCGATGAATCGTTAAAAAAATATAAAACTTTTTCTTTTGAATTAAACTGCTTGGGTAGATTCGAAAGTTTAATTTCATTGCCATCTGTAAAGGCAACTGCTCTTTCTATAACATTTTCCAATTCTCTAACATTGCCGGGCCATTTATATTTTTGCAATGCATCAATTACATCTGCAGAAAACCCTGTGATATTTTTACCCGCTTTCTCAGCATAAATTGGTAAGAAATATTCGGCAAGAACTCTTACATCTTCAATCCTTTCGCGTAACGGGGGAATATGTATATTAATTACATTGAGGCGGTAATAAAAATCTTCCCGCAACTTTTTTTGTGATAATAATTCCATTGGTTCTTTATTTGTTGCCGATATAAATCTAACATCTACGGAAATTAAGTCATGCCCGCCAATCCTACGCAATTTTTTATCTTGAATAACACGAAGTAATTTAGTTTGCAGATTTAACGGGAGTTCACAAACTTCATCTAGAAAAAACGTACCGGTGTTTGCAAATTCCAAAAGCCCGATTTTTTTTTCGGATGCACCGGTGAATGATCCTTTTTCATGACCAAAAATTTCGGATTCGAACAGTGTTTCGGGGAAAGCACCGCAATTGATAGGTACAAAAGGTTTTGTTTGGCTTTTACTTCTTGCATGAATACTTCTGGCTATCAATTCTTTACCTGTGCCGCTTTCACCTGTAATAAAAACATTAGCATCCGATTGGGCGGCGCTTTTAATCACTTCAAAAATAGACCGTATTGCCTTACTTTTACCGATGATATTATCAAATTTATATTTTTCTTCAAGCTGCTTGATTAGATTATTTCTTTCTTTGTAGAGATTCGAGTACTGCAATGCTCGCTCTACTACTACTTTTAGATGCTCGGCTTCGTAAGGTTTCTCTATAAAATCAAAAGCTCCTGCTTTCATACATTCTACGGCACGGTCTATAGTTCCGTAAGCGGTAAAAATTATAACCGGTGTTTCGGGGTGCATCTTTTTTACAAATGTTAAAACCTGGTAACCGTCCATTTTCGGCATAAGCAAATCACATAATATCAGATCGAATGTTTCGGTTTGCAGCACTTTTTCGATTTGAGTTGAATCCTGTAGAGGATAGGTCGCATAACCCGACATCTTTAAAACCTTACTGCTGCTATAAAGCATTTCGGCTTCATCATCAATTACTAATATTTTGTTATTTGTATTCATACAGAATTCGATTAATTAATAATCATTGGCAGGTAAACATTAAATGTAGTTCCTGAACCTACTTTGCTTTCAACTTCTATCTTTCCCTTATGCCTGTTTACAATAGCTTTTGATATAGACAATCCTAATCCGGTTCCGTTACTTAGTGATTTCGTACTGAAGAAAGGTTCAAAAATTGACTCGTAATCTGATTCCGGAATTCCTTTACCGTTATCTTTAATTCCTATAAGAATAAAATCACTTTCCGGTTCATCATTCTTATTAACTATTTTTTTGATTGTAATAGTAATCAACGGATCGTCGGTAATAAAATCAATTGCGTTATTGACTATGTTTACTATTACTTGTTCAATTCTTCCCCTGTCGAAAATAAACGATGGAATATCATTTTCGAATTGTTTGTCGATTATAATTTTTTTTGCTTTGATCTTCGGTTTAAGTAGAAATAAACATTCCTCAACAAGCTCAACAATATTGTCGGTTTTAGGTTGGAAGGGCATACGCCTTGAATAACTAAGCAAACTCTTTGTGTAATTTCCGATTCTTCTTGTTTGATCTTTTATTATACGTAATTCTTCCATGCAGTTCTTTGGATCGCAATCGTGTAAAGATAGAGTATCAATTTCGGCTGAGATAATTCCGGTGGGAGTGTTGATTTCATGCGCAACCGAATCTACAAGTTCACCGATAGAAGCAAGTTTTGCTGCATGATGAAGTTTTTCCTGGAAATCCCTTGTTTGTTCCAGATATTTCTCGGTTTCCTCAGCTTTAATTCTCCTTAAGTTGGTTACATACAATGAAGTACCGAAAAAGATAATTATTACTATTGCAATTCCCGCCGAAATAAATACTAAAATGAAATTACTTTTGATACTATCAATAATTGCCGGCAGATATGTCGAAATAGCTAGAATCCATTTCGTGTTAGCAATTTGTATTGTTTGATATGCCATAATTTTAGTAGGCTCATCACCAATAATATATTCGTCCAACCCGTTAAGATTAACAAGCATTCTTCTTTGCACATCAAAAGAATTATGGCATTTTGCGCAGTCTTCGGAGTAATCATAAATACTTCGGAAGAGCATCTCTTCATGACGGGGATGATAAATTAATCTGCCTGTATCATCGAGTACCCAGGCAAAGTCACTATCACTCAATTTTAAAGGTGCAATGAACTGCTGCATTAACCAATCAAAACTTATTATGAAACCCGTATATGTTGTTTGTCGTGAAACCGTCTCCGGGTTTTCGGTAAGCATAATAAAAAAAAGCGGACCGGGATCCTCATCCGGGTTGGATGGATATATCTCGGAATAAAATAACCCCGAACTAGCTCGCCCGGAAAGATTATAATTAGGATCAGAAAAAATGCTATTTAAAATTGGCGGTAATTCATCGCCGAAAATGGTGATTAATTCCCCGGCTTCCGAAGCAACAAAAATTGATTTAACAATATGTCTTTCAGTTTGATTATAAAAAAGATTTTCCAATTCACCCGGGTTGGCTGCATGAAGTGAAGCATATTTAATATCGCGAACTAAGTGCTCCATATAGAACCGGATACCGTTAGAGGCAGACTTTGCAAGTTCCATCTGCTGTCTCTGGTGCATCCTCTTGGCTTCATCAAGAGTGATATTGTATATTTTATAAATTGTATATGATAGGGTTACAATTAATACTGCTAAGAGAAAAACAACAAAATGATTAAAATATTTTCTGAAAATGTAATTGTTCAAAAGTTCTTTAAGCATACTTGATGAGCTCTATGTTTGATTATGCAAACAAGTTTCAATAGAAAATCCAAAGCGCATAGCTATTCTTAAGTAT
>DSBF01000011.1 GCA_011049495.1 Ignavibacteria bacterium | reverse complement strand
TCTATAGAGTTTACATAAAAAGTAAAATGAGGGAAAGACTTACCGCTGGCGAACATTCTACAAGTTTTCTTGAAATTAGTCCTGATTCGAAAAAGATTTTATATTCAAAAACATTTTACGGTCAAAAGCAGCGTCCTTACAGCCGAAGTGATTATTATATTCTTGATTTAGAAACAATGAAAGCCGATTCGATTTTATCATTGTTTTATTCAAGCAGTGCATCTTGGTCACCGGACAGCAAACAACTATTGATTTTAGGTGGTTCGAGTGTTTTCGGAAGAGTTGGTAACAATTTACCGGAAGATGTTATTCCAAATGATTATGATACTCAAGCATATATTTATGATATTGCATCAAAAGAAGTAAAAGCTATTTCAAAAGATTTTAAACCGCAAATTTCAAATGCTGAATGGGACGGCAAACATAATGTAATTTATATTACAACCACCGATCAGTCATACAGCAGATTATATAGATATGATATTACAACAAATAATTATGAACTTATTGATCTACAATGTGAATCGCTAAGTACAATTGATTTTTCAGATGATTTTTCAATTGCAATTTTTAAGGCATCGAGCTCAAACATACCTGAGAAAGTTTATAAGTTAGATTTGTTGACGGGTGATGTTAGTTTATTTTTAGAACCTGAAGCAGAACAATATAAGAACATAATACTCGGCGAAGTAAAAGACTGGGATTTTGTTTCTTCGGAAGGGGAGAATATTAAAGGAAGAATTTATTACCCACCGAATTTTGATAAATCGAAAAAGTATCCGGCAATTGTATATTATTACGGCGGTACTAGTCCGGTCGGAAGAGATTTCGGCGGTAGATATCCTAAAAACATTTGGGCAGCAAACGGATATGTTGTTTATGTCCTGCAACCGAGTGGTGCAACAGGATTCGGTACAGAATTCTCTGCTAAACACGTAAACGATTGGGGTGCGACAACTGCTCAAGAAGTAATTGAAGGAACGGAAAAGTTTTTAAAAGAACATCAATTTGTTGATCCAAATAGAGTTGGCTGCATAGGTGCTTCATACGGCGGATTTATGACAATGAATATCATAACAAAAACAGATATGTTTTCGGCGGCTATTTCCCATGCCGGTATAAGTAATTTAGCAAGTTACTGGGGTGTTGGATATTGGGGATATCTGTATAATTCGGTTGCCGGCGCAGAAAGTTTTCCATGGAATGCTCCCAAAGAGTATGTTGATAAAAGTCCATTGTACAATGCCGATAAAGTGAACACGCCTTTATTACTTCTTCACGGTAATTCCGATCCTAACGTTCCGCCGGGAGAAAGCATGCAAATGTATGTCGCACTAAAACTTCTGGGTAAAGATGTAGAATTAATCGAAGTTGATAAACAAGAACATTGGATTTTGGAATACGATAAAAGAACAAAATGGAGCAAAACTATTCTTGCTTACTTTGATAAGTATTTGAAAGATCAGCCTGAATGGTTTAACAATTTATACAAATAAACAATTTGTTGAACGGGGTATCTTGTTTGTCGCTAAAGATTACCCGGTCTCAACTTGATAATAAGTATTTGATATTATCAAATAAAAATATGATATTCTATTTGGTAATAACAAATAGGATGTAAATTAATGGTAGACCTTTATGAAGACCTTTATAATTTTAATCCATGGTGGGAAGAAGAGTACCGACCTGATCTTATTAAACGTGAAAAATTTCTAAATATTTTTAGAGCATCAGAAAAACGAAAAGAAATTTTAATTATTACAGGATTAAGACGTGTCGGTAAATCATCCTTGATAAAATTGTTTATTAAAGAACTTGTCGAAAGAGTTGAACCGAAAAAAATTTTATATGTCTCCCTAGATTCAATTTCTATAGAAAAGTATAGTGTGCACGAAATTGTGCGCGAATTTAGAAAACTTCATCAGTTGAAACGAAATGAAAAAATTTATCTTTTTTTTGATGAAGCAGCTTATCGTAAAAATATTAATCAAGAGTTGAAAAGTCTTTATGACAATGAAAATGTAAAAATCTACGTCTCCTCTTCCTCGGCAACAATTTTACGAGATAAGAATGCACTATTGACCGGCAGAACGAAAATTGTAGAAGTGTTGCCTCTCGATTTTTTCGAATTTCTGATGTTTAAAAATCTTTCAGCAAAAAAATCGGAAGAATACTTAACTGAAAAGTTTTTCGAAGAATTTATGATGAAAGGAGGAATTCCGGAATTTATACTGTCGGATAATTTTGAATATTTAGATAATTTAGTTGATGCTATAATCTACAAAGATATTGCCTTCTATCATGGTGTAAAAGATTTATCATCGCTAAAGGAATTCTTTAGACTATTAATGGAGCGATCAGGTAAGCAAGCTTCATTAAATAAGATTTCAAATGTGCTGGGGATTTCGAGTGAAACTGCAAAAAGATATTTTGAGTACTTCCAAAATACTTATTTGATTTACGCAATTGAACGTTGTGGAAAATTGAATGAACGACTTAGAGCTCCAAAGAAAGTATATGCTGCTGATTTGGGTATTAAAAATTTGGTAACCGGGTTTAGAGATAAAGGAGCTATATTCGAAAACTTGGTTTTCTTTTTAATTAAAGATAAACTCCCATGTTATATATATAAAAATGGAATTGAACTTGATTTTCATTTCGATAATGCATTGATAGAAGTTAAGTACAATAGGGAAATTGAAGATAAACAAAAAGCTTTATTCGAAAACATAAAAATTGAAAGGAAGTTTCTAATAAGTAATGTAAAAGATTTTTTAGACTTTCAAAAAAATATTTTATAGAAAAAACCAATTAATTTTTTGGCTGATGCCGGGTTTTTACTTAATCTCAAACCCTTCTTTCGTAATTATCTCACCGGCTTTTATAACATCAACTTCCGACTCAAACGATAATCGAAATGTACCACCGGTACCTTCACGGATTTTGAGCAATTCGATATCTTTAATATTGATGTTGTTATTAAAGAGTGCGGTAGATATTCTGCTTATAACACCGGGTTGGTCAGTAACAAAAACGAATAAATCATAAAGTTGTGTTAAAAAGCCTTTTGTGTCTTTGGGAATTTCATCGCGTTTAATTCTTGCTTTCTCAAATATTTCCGCGAGTATATTATAATTATCATCTTTAATGAGTTCTTCCATCTTGTTCAATTCATCTTTCATTGATTTGATGGCTTCTATTATTTCATCTTTATTATAAGCGATGATCTTTTCCCAAATAGAAAAATCGCTTGAAGCAATTCTTGTCATATCACGGAATCCGCCGGCAGCAAAATTACTGAAACTAATACCATCTTTATTAATCACTGAATTGTTAACCAAAGACACTGATAACATTTGCGGAAGATGACTTACATAAGCAACAACTTTATCGTGAATAAAAGGATCAAGCAAAGTAATTCTTGAACCGGTTGCTTCTATTACTTTAATGAATTCATCAAATAGGGGAGAATCTTTTTGTCGATCAGATAAAATGTAAACTGAGTTTTCAAATAATAACGGATCGGAATTATCATAACCGCCAAGTTCTTTCCCTGTCATAGGATGACCGCCGATATATATTCCTTTAGAATTAAGTCTATTCCATTGATTCTCAAAAATTCCTTTAACACCGGAAACATCAGTAATAATTTGATTCTCATTCAATTCCGGAGCTAACTTATTTAAGTATTCCAAAGCAAGCTCAACCGGAAGACATATAAAAATCAAATCCGAGTTTAATGATTCTTCTAATGATGTTAATTGCTTATCAATAGTTCTTTCTTTAAATGCCTTTGAAAGAACTTCTGTTCTATCATAAGCACTTATTTCAAAATTGTATGCAGATTGCTTTAATGCTTTTGCAATAGATCCGCCGATTAATCCTAAACCGATTATTGATATATTCTTTATCGGTAACTGCATAAAATTAATTTAGTTCTCTTCCTATTGCTGCAGCAATTGTTCTAAGTTCATCAATTAATTTTAAGTAAGTCTCCGGTAAGAGTGCTTGTGGTCCATCGGAAAAAGCTTTTTCCGGGTCATGATGAATTTCTATCATTACACCATCGGCTCCGGCAGCTACCGCAGCTCTTGCCATTGGCGGGACTTGGTCTCTGTAACCGGTAGCATGAGATGGATCGGCAATAACAGGTAAATGACTTTTCTTATGAACAACCGGGATTGATGATAAATCAAACGTATTGCGAGTATATTTTTCAAATGTTCGAATTCCTCTTTCACATAAAATTACATTTGGGTTGCCGCTGGATAAAATATATTCGGCAGACATTAACCATTCTTCAATTGTTGCCGCGAGTCCTCTTTTTAACATTACAGGAATATCAGTTGAACCAAGCTCTTTCAACAACGAAAAGTTCTGCATATTTCTTGCCCCGATTTGATATATATCGGTATACTTACCAATTATATCAATCTGCGCACTTTCCATAACTTCAGTTATTACAAGGAGTCCATAATTATCAGCAGCTTTTCTTAAAAGTTTTAATCCTTCTTCACCCATACCTTGGAATGAATACGGAGAAGTACGGGGTTTAAACGCACCCCCACGTAAAATTTTTGCACCTGATTTAGATACTATTTCGGCGAGTTTAAATATTTGTTCTTCACTTTCAATTGAACAGGGACCGGACATAATTACGATTTCATTTCCACCGATTATTGTTCCTTTAATATCAATGACTGTGTTTAGTTCATGAAAATTTCTGCTTGCCAACTTAAATGGTGCAGTTACTCGATAAACATCGGCAACACCGTCAAGTATTTTTATTTTTCTTATATCAAAATCGGGTTTAACCCCAATTGCTCCGATTATTGTATTTTGTACGCCTACCGACTTATGAATTTGAAATCCATAATCTTCCAAATGTTTTATTACATTTAGAATTTGTTCATCTGATGCTTTCGGTTCTATTATTACTACCACGTTAGTTCTCCAAGATTAATCGTAAAATTTTTTTTCACCGGCTTTTATTGCAAACCCGATATGATCTTCTTTTCTGGGAATTGCACAAGAAAAATCTTTACTGTAAGCACAGTAAGGATTATATGCTGCATTAAAATCAATTGTATAAATATTTTCGGGGTCGTCCACAATTCGCATATTTAGGTAACGTCCAACACCGTAAGTTTCTTTATTAGTAGTTTCATCAGTAAACCAAACACTATAATATTCACCTATATCTGGTAAAAAGCCTTTATATACATTTAACTTGTGTATTGTGTTTTCGTACTCAATATTAAAATAACCGTAACGGGTGAAAGTTCTTTCTTCTCCCTTTGTACTAAAAATTTTTACCGTATCAATCGTATCGTATCTAAATAACTTACTTTTGAAAATGTACTCCATATTTGGCTCAAAATATTTTAAGGGTTGGAATTTTACTTTCTCTTTAGAATTAAAAGGTGAGTCAGGATTTGTTTTCATGTAAAAATCGTGTGCCTCACGTATATGCGATATTTGCTGTTTATATTTAATTTCTTCAGGAGTGAGAATTCTTTCTTCTTCTTTTTTGCATGCAGTGAATATTATTATCACAATTAGTAATGTTAAAAGGTGGTTTGTTCTTTTCATTGTTTATTTCACATCCTTTACTTTTTTCTGAAGCTCGTTTAATTTATTTAATGCTTCCAAAGGTGTTAAACCTTCAAGATGCATATCGGAGATTTCTTTTCTTATTGAATCATCTTTTATTTCGAACATACTTATCTGCATATCGTCATGATTTTTGAACTTGGCAAGTTTCTGTTTTTTGATTTCGTAAGGAGTAAGCTCTTTGTCTTCCAGATTAAATAAAATTTCTTTTGCTCGTTTTGTAACAAACTCCGGCAAACCTGCCATTTGTGCAACTTGAATCCCGTAACTATGATCAGCACCTCCGGCTGATACTTTATGTAGAAAGATTACTTTGTCGTCATATTCACGGACTTCCACTTTATAATTTTTTATACGCGGAAAAATTGAAGCCATTTCATTTAACTCATGATAATGTGTCGCGAATAATGTCTTAGCAGCAACAACCGGATTCTCATGAATATATTCAGTAATAGCCCAAGCAATTGAAATCCCGTCAAATGTACTTGTCCCTCTTCCAATTTCATCAAGTAAAATAAGACTTTTATCGGTCGCGTGATTTAAAATATTCGCCGCTTCTTGCATTTCAACAAGGAAGGTACTTTCACCGGCAGCAATATTATCACTAGCACCAACACGTGTAAATATGCGGTCAACCAATCCGATCTTTGCCTCCTTTGCGGGAACAAAGGACCCGATTTGTGCAAGCAGAACTATTAATCCAATTTGTCTAAGATAAACAGATTTACCCGCCATATTTGGACCGGTTAAAATAATTATCTGTGTTTCCTTACTGTCAATCTTACAATTGTTGGGTGTAAACTTTTCACCCGGTGGTAAGATTCTTTCCACAACGGGATGTCTACCTTGTCTAATTTCTATTTCATCGGATTCATCTAATACCGGTCTTACATAATTATAATGATCTGCGGTTTCGGCAAATGAAGCATAGCAATCGAGCATTGCAATCAAGTTTGCATTTTGCTGAATCGTTTCGGTTTCTGCCGCAGCTTCTTTTCTTATTTGATCGAATAGAGAAGATTCTAATTTTAAAATATTCTCATGTGCATTTAATATTTTGTCTTCGTATTCTTTTAATTCAGGTGTAATATATCGTTCACTATTAACTAAAGTTTGTTTTCTAATATAGTTACCAGGTACTTTATTTTTGTGTGTATTACTTACATCAATGTAATAAC
>DSBF01000010.1 GCA_011049495.1 Ignavibacteria bacterium | reverse complement strand
GGTTTATCGGAAGAAGCTGCTCATATTCTTGATCCCACTTACAAAGTTAATCCGGCAGCTAATTATTATTTCATGTTTGTCTCAACATTTTTTCTTGCCGGTTTAGGCACATGGGTAACCGAAAAAATTGTGATTCCAAGATTAGGGAAATATTCAGGCGAAGAAAAAGCCGATGAGTTGGAACGATTGAAACCTGAGGAAAAGAAAGGGTTAATATATGCTTTAATTACTTCGTTAATTTTTGTTGGAATTTTAGTTCTTGGGACAGTACCGGCAAACGGATTCTTGAGAGACTTGGAAACGGGTGATTTACTTCGCTCTCCTTTTATGTCAGGAATAGTTGCAATAATTTTCTTGGGTGGTGCAATAACCGGCATTGCATACGGCATCGGTGCCGGAACTTACAAAAGTGATAAAGACGCTGTTCGTGGAATGGCAAAATCGATGGAAACTCTCGGAGTTTATATTGTACTTACATTTTTTGCCGCTCAGTTTGTCGCATTTTTCAATTGGACAAATCTCGGATTAATATTTGCAATTGAAGGGGCATCATTCTTAGAAAGTTTAGCTTTAGGAAGTATTCCTTTGACATTTGCATTCATTCTTATAAGTGCAATAATAAATCTTGTAATGGGAAGTGCATCCGCTAAATGGGCGATAATGGCACCGGTATTTATTCCAATGTTTATGCTGCTCGGTTTCTCACCGGAGTATACATAAGTTGCTTATAGAGTTGGAGACAGCGTAACAAATATCATTGCGCCGATGATGTCCTATTTTGCATTGATAGTTGCTTTCTTTCAGCGTTATGATAAAAATGCCGGTATAGGAACAATTATTGCAACAATGCTTCCGTATTCGATTGTATTTCTAATTGCTTGGAGTATATTGCTGGTCATATGGATTAGTTTTGGATTCCCGGTTGGACCCGGAGCTGAATTGCATTATAGTATTACTCCATAGATATAAAGAGGGCACTAATTTCAGTGCCCTTAAATTAATATCAACTCAAGTAATTAGTGTGCTCTACACTCTGCATCTTCTAAAATTTCAATTGTGCCGTTTTCTAATTTAATTGCTGCTTGTAAAGCATCTTCTTCGTTAGTTAATATCGGTTTGATACCAGCCACAGTTAAGTCTTCTACCAATCTCCAGCCAACACCATGACAGATAAGATGACTGCAATCTTTTAATCCATCAGCTAATCTTTGGTGACCGGTTTTGTGTTCTTCGCCATGATGATGCTGTCCATGACCATGTCCACCTCTTCCGTGATTTGTAAAATTATTTTTGCGTTCTTCAGTTGCTTTTACTTCACCATTTTCAACTGTTACAATTAGAAAACCATTACATCTTCCAACATGTCCGGTAACGGATTTATAATCATCAGTTGCAATTGCTACTTTCATAACACACCTCGGTTAATTTATTTTTATAGCTTTACCTTTTATAATTGATTCGGCAATTTTATGCCGTCCTTTTTCCAAAATTCGTCCGAATGTTGCTCTCGATACATTCATTTTCTCTGCACCTTCTTCATGTTTAAGTCCATCATAATCAGCAAGTTTAACGGCTTCTAATTCATCGCGTTCTAAAATTACTTCTTCAAGATCATGCATCGGTATTCCTCTCGGTTTGAAGTAATTTGAACCGGGATTGCATCTTGTTCTTCTATGTTTACATGGTCTTGGCATAATTAATTATGAGCATATGCTCATAACAAACATATATAAAATGACAACTCTTGTCAAATGATTTTTTTTAGATTACAACTCGGATTGTTCTTTTGTCATTAATATAAAAGCTTCTTTAAGCGAACGCGGTTTGTAATTAAGCTCGGTTTCGGCTTTTAAGGTAATTAGTCCGGATTTTAATGGACGCGGTGCAGGCTGTTTCAAATCTTTTGTTACAATTTTTTCTATGAGCGTGGTATCTAAATTAAAATGTTCTGCAATTTTTTCAGTGAATTCAAATCTTGATAAAAATTCTCTACCGCCAAGATTATAGATTCCATCTTTATTTAAATCGACAATTTTAAGAATTCCGTCAGCTATATCGGGAATGAATGTCGGATTGTTAATTTGATCGGTAACAATTCTAATTTTTTTCTTACCTGTTAAAGAATCCACAACCCAATTTACAAAGTCGGGTTCTCCGAATTCGGAAGGGCCGAATAAAACATTTGTCCTGACAATTGCACATTTAGTACCGCTGATTTTCAATGCATTTTCCGATGCGAGTTTTGTTCTTCCATAATAACTTATCGGATTGGTTATATCAGATTCCGTATAAGGCCCATCTTTACCGTCAAAAACGTAATCTGTTGATACATGGGTAAGATGGGCATCAACCAATCTTGCGTATTGCGCTAAATATTCAACACCGGAAACATTAATCTTCCATGCAAGTTCACGTTCGGATTCGCATTTATCAACATTAGTATAAGCCGCAGCATTTATTATAAAATCAGGTACAAAATCCAAAACTAATTTCTTTACTTGATCTTTTTTAGTAATGTCTGCTTTTTTGTATTCAACTCCGCTAATTAATGATTCGTTTTCAATCGAAGAACACATCAGTTCGGTTTTCTCGCGGGTCATAATTTTTTTAACAAGTGATTGACCGAGTCGTCCGTTTGAACCAACTATTAAAATTCTTCTTTTTAATATGTCTTTAGATGATATCATTTTTCAAATTTAGAAATTCGTTTTCAGATGAATACGTTGTTATAATACCAGCAGCATAATTTGCTTTCACTAATGATTCTCCAAAATTCAATCCGCTAAGGTATGAATAAAAGAAAACGGAACCAAAAACATCTCCGCAACCGATTTTATTAATTGAGTTTACTTTTATTGCATCAACAGAATAAAATGAACCGTCTTTGCAAAAAATTTCTGTTCCACGTTCACCTTTTGTTATTATGATAAACTTTACATCATATTCAAATACATTTTTTATTATTTCATTTTTTTCATCGTATGGTGTGATTGTTTTAAGCTCATGTTGATTCACTTGAATGATATCAACACTTTGAAGATATTTTTTATAATTGGGAATTTTTCTAAAATATCGATGATGTTCTTTACCAACTCCTCTCGATAATGTATGTACGTCAAGATAAATTAAGCCATCATAGTTATTTCTGATTTCTAAAAAATCTTCGGCTGTCAAATCATTACCGGTTATCATATTTATAAAAATACCGTCGAACTCATTCCATTTTATCTTTTCATCCAATTTTAAAGGCTCAACAAGATTTTGGTAATGTTCTTTTCGTTCATAATGTCCATCAATATTTAAATTAACATGTGGAATTCTTTCTAAGTTATTTACATAATCCATCTTAAATGAAGCAAACAATCTTTGAAAATATTTCGCATCTTCAACTGAACTTGAGGTTAAAAGATATAATTCATCATTTTCCTTTTTAACTGAATTAAAACCAATTGCAGAATAATAAATTCCGCCGGGTTTAATAATTTCTTCGTTTCCTGAAATAATATGATCAACAACCGAATGCCCGATTATTAATAATTTCATAAATTCAACCGCTTTTCATTACGAAAATATTTTTGATTAACTTAGTCCAATAAAAATACAATTATAATTTATACGGTAATCAATTAATATGAAAATCGGAATAACATGTTATCCTACATACGGCGGAAGTGGAGTTGTGGCAACCGAACTTGGTAAAGCATTGGCAGCAAAAGGTTGCGAAGTTCACTTTATTAGTTATGCACTTCCGCATCGCTTAAATTCTTTCGTTGAAAATGTAATTTTCCATGAAGTTGAATTTACAACATACCCGTTGTTCGAGCATTCACTTTATGGTTTATCTTTGACAAGCAAAATGGTTGAAGTTATTCAATATGAAAACTTGGATTTGCTTCATGTTCATTATGCAATTCCTCATGCAACAAGCGCTTATCTTGCAAAACAAATTTTAAAGAAAGAGAATAAACAAACAAAAATTATAACCACACTTCACGGGACTGATATTACTTTGGTTGGATTAGAACCTTCATTTTTACCATTAGTAAAATTTAGTATTGAGGAAAGTGACGGTGTAACTGCTGTTTCAAGATTTTTGAAAGAGAAGACAATTACAAATTACAATATTAATAAAGAGATTGAGGTAATTCATAATTTTATTGATACGGAAGTTTATAAGCCGGTTAATCATGAACAATTCAAAAAACATATTGCGCCAAACGGTGAAAAAATTCTAGTTCACACATCAAATTTTCGTCCAGTAAAACGTGTCCCTGATACAATAAGAATTTTAAATGAAGTTAGAAAAAAAATTCCAACCAAATTAGTATTAGTTGGTGATGGTCCAGAAAGATCCGAATGTGAAAGATTAGCAAGAGAGCTGGAAGTTCATAAAGATGTAATCTTTCTAGGTAAACAGGACGGATTAACTGAGATACTTAGTTCCTCCGATATATTTTTACTTCCTTCACAATCCGAAAGTTTTGGACTTTCTGCGCTTGAAGCAATGGCTTGTGGTGTTCCGGTTATTAGTTCAAGTGTCGGCGGACTTCCCGAGTTAGTTCGACATAACGAAACCGGTTTCATAGCAGAGTTTGGTGATTTTCAAAGAATGGCTAAGTATGCAATTGATCTTTTAACCAACGAAAAGAAATATAAAGTCTTCTCGGATAACTGTATTAAGTTAGCAAGAAATAGTTTTGAAAAGAAGTTGATTGTTCCGCAGTATATGAAATATTATGAGAAGGTACTTGGGCGATAAAGATTACAAAAGCTCAAATTGATCTTTGTAATCTGCGAGTTTATTATTAGCTAAGTTAACATAATCTGCATCAATGTCATAACCGACATACTTTCTTTTATTTTTGAATGCTGAAATACAGGTTGTTCCACTTCCAACAAAAGGATCCAGTACTATGTCATCTTCATAAGTATAAAGTTTAATTAGCCGATTAGGAAGTTCTACGGGAAATGGAGCGGGGTGCCCAACCTTTTTCGCAGAAACAGCACTAAATGTCCATACACTTTTAGTATACTCTAGAAATTCCTCTTTTGTTATCGTACTTTCTTTTTTCGAACTGGGTAATGAAAATGAATCTTTTGAAAAAATAAGAATGTATTCATGAATATCACGCAAAACAGGATTAGCCGCAGACAACCAACTTCCCCAAGCAGTAGATGGACTTGCACTACTTGCCTTATTCCAAATAATTTCGCCTCTCATCAAAAAACCAATATTCAACATAGCATCTATTATATAACTGTGCAAAGGTATATATGGCTTTCTTCCAAGGTTTGCAACATTAATACAAGCGCGTCCTCCAGGTACAAGAACTCGATATGTTTCAGCCCAAACTCGTCTAAGTAAACCTAAATATTCTTCAAGAGTCAAATCCTTGTCATAATCTTTTGTAACATTATATGGTGGTGAGGTGACCATCAGATGGATACTATTATCTGGGAGTTCCTTCATGTTTTCACTGGAACTGCAGATAATTGTATTAACTATTTCAACAGGAACTTTGTTCTCGATATATTGTACTTTGCTTCCAGTTTCTAGACCAGAATAAAGTTTACTGTTATAAAATTTTGATGAATCGTGATTTATTCTACCATTTGTTCCAAAGGAACTTGTCTGTGTTCCCTTAATTAATTTTAATCCTTTTCCCATAACTCTACCCATCTTTTAAAAGTATCAACTTTTGTCACCCTTTTTGTCCAGTGAATTTCAATTTTCATTGTCTTTTCATGCTCAAGTAATTTTTTCATAGGATCGGATTTAATTTCAATACCTCTTGGATTTGTTCCCACTGTAGGAAGTTTAATATAAGCTTCTTTACCAAAAAATTCCAATACTGATTTTTGAGATTCAAGCGGGAAATAATAAAGGAAGCCTAGTTCATCCCAAATAATTTGAGCAAACATTATATCACAAGTTGGTTCATAACGATCTAAATATTCTTGAGCATTTTTTTGATCTACCGTCCAGTTAATTTTAATACCAGCTAGACTCCGTCCAGTTTTCGTTTTTATAGATATGGGGACTCCAAACAATTTCACATCTATTTCAGTTTTTGTAATAGGAATTTCAGTATCAACATTTTCTCTTCCAAAGTAATAAATTAATAATGACACCAAAATTTTTTCGCGAACCGAACCAACCTCCATACCTGTTCTTCCTGCTCGTTGAGTTTCTAACTCAGCTAAGTAAAAAAATTCAGGCAGTTTTTCTTGAATGCGTTTTACAATCTTTGGATCGTTAAATAAATCAAAAATGCTTTTGGACATGATGACCTCATTATTTTTATTTTACCGCAACTCTACCAATACTATAATAAGTAAATCCAAGCTCTTTCATTCTATCAGGAGTAAAAACATTTCTGCCATCGAAAACTAATTTTTCTTTTAGATTTTCTGCAACCAACTTCATATCAGGATTTCTAAACTCATTCCACTCGGTTAAAATGAGTAATGCATCTTTTTCTTTAATTGCATCATACTGATTCTCGGCATATTCAATTTTTTCATTAAAATAAAATTTGGAATTTTCTATTGCTTCAGGATCATATGCCGAAATCTTAGCACCGAGTTTTAACAATTCATTAATAATATAAATAGATGGTGCTTCGCGCATATCATCAGTATTTGGTTTGAATGATAAGCCCCAAACTCCTAATTCTTTTCCTTTGATATCGTTATTAAAATGCTGTAATATTTTATTAACCAATACTAATTTTTGACGATTATTAATTTCATCAACAGTTTGGAGAATTGTCATTGTAGAATTTTTATCAT
>DSBF01000408.1 GCA_011049495.1 Ignavibacteria bacterium | reverse complement strand
TACCATTATTAGCCGGACTTGAAAGCGCAAAACTGCGAGGACTTTGAACACTTCCATTTAATGCAGGGATACCATTTCCGCCGCTTACTTGCCAGCTATGATTTGATCCGTCAAAATTTACACCTGTCAACATTTGAGTCGGATTACTTGGAGACGGTGTTATGTAAAACGTCGAACCACCTTGAGTAGTTTTACCTAAAGTGTTTCCGTTTACAGTTACGCTACCTGCATCAACTCCTTGACCGAATTGTGCGAAGCCGAGTGATATAGCTACCGCCGGGAATCCGGGAATTGTTTCCATTTCATAACTAATAGTTGCCATAACGCCGTTATGATTTCCTCCTAAAGCAGGAATTGGTTGCCCGCTTGGGTTTGTGCTGCTACCACCGCCACCATCATCATTTGGATCAACGGGATTGCTATCATCCTTGTTGCACGATGTTAATAACATCATTGACAGTACCATTAAGAAAAATGTGATTCGAAATAACTTCATGATTGTACCCTCATTTTTTGTTGATTATAATTACTTGATTAAGGTTAGTTTCTTTGTTTGAACAAAATTATTTGCCTTTAATCTGTATAGATAAACTCCGCTTGATAAATTCTTTGAAGAACTTGATGCATCAAATACAGCTTTGTAAGCTCCGGTTGGTAATTCTTCATTAACTAATGAAGCAACTTCTTTGCCCAGCATATCGTAAATTTTTAAAGTAACAAATCCACTTTCCGGAATTGAGAATCTTATTGTTGTTGAAGGATTAAACGGGTTTGGATAATTCTGTGATAATTCATAATTGTAAGCTAATTCTTCGGTTTGCTCAACCGAGGTTGTAATACCGAGTTCTGAAACAGCAATTTTATAAATACCGGGTCCATCCAGTCCAATTAATATAAATTCACCATCAAACAGCATTGAAATAATTTGATCTACTTCTTCAATACCTTCATCATACGATACAAAGGTTTCTCCGCCATCTGTACTATAAGTAAAACCGTAAACTCCTCTAAAAATATTATTGCCTGAAGCGATAACAGATGTAGTGTAGCCAAACAACTTTTCCTCCCATGTTTCACCGTTATCATGGCTAAGAAAAAGTTTACCTGCTCCCGCCCAAATCCCATCTTCATTTTCTGAATATGAATTTATCAACCCACCTTCGGTTTCAGTCCAAGTCTGACCGTTATCGTCTGAATAATAACCACTAATTAAAATTCTGCCAGTGTTTGTCACATATATTCTGTATGTAGCACTAAATGGCAAACCTATCATTTCAGTCCAAGTCGCACCCCTATCAGTACTTTTGTAAAACTTTTGGAAGTTTGAGTAAGCAAACATCAAATTGGGATTAATAACTCTGATCTCTGAAATTTGAGCTTGAGATAAATCAGAATCGATCCAGGTTTCTCCGTTATCATCTGAGTAAACTAAAGTGGAAGTACCGGAAAACTTTCCAACAAAAATTCTACTTCCATCGGATTCAAGACCCATCGTTCCAAGTCCAAGATTTATTGTTCCCCACGTTTCTCCTTTATCACTACTTCTGAGTAAGGAACTGTTGCGAGTGGCAAAAAAATATCCTTGATGTTCAATCAGGTTATACACTATGATATTGTTAACCGAACCACCGAAAACTTTTTTCCATTCTGCTGAGATTTGCAGCGAAGTAATCAGGATAAGATAAATTGTTAGTAATGTTATTCTCTTCATTTTTTCCTCTTTTATGTTGATAAAACAATTTTGCTTGTCGACTTGCAAAAACTTTTTCATACCTAACATCCATTATTATGCCGATTGAAAAACGGCTAAATAATGGACATATCCTCTTATTTGTTGCTTTGAAGCAACAGTCTCATTTATTTGAAGTCGCAAATAACCAACTTGTAAATGTTGTATGCATTTTTTGTATTTTAGGACATATAATGGAGTACATTATGGAAAAATTAGTTGAACGTTTGAAGAGTACAACATCGTTCTCCTTAATAATGGCTTGTCTTTCCATTACATGGTTGATCATCGACTATTTTGTAATGGGATCAATTATTGAGAAAGGATTAACAAAATTCAGTCTTGAATGGATTTTGATGATTGCAAGCGGGTTCGTATACCTTGTTTTTACAATTTCCGTTTTTATAATGATTTACTATTCAATGAGAGTTAGCGGAAAACTCAAAAGTACGATTTACACTTCCAAACCCGAGGCACATCAGTCAAAAAGTGCCGATGATGAGAAGGACAACTCTGGAGTATGAAAAAAATTGGTTTAGCTTTGGGAGCCGGCGGAGCACGAGGAATTGCACATGTAGCCATCCTGGAAGCTCTCGATGAATTAAATATTAAACCATGCGTTATCTCCGGTACCAGTATCGGAGCAATAGTAGGATTGTTTTATTCAGCCGGATTTTCAACTTCGGAAATGAGGAAAATCCTAGATCAAATAATCTATGGTACTAGGAGCAAGTTTTGGGAAATTCATAAAAAATCCGATTTTGTTAAATATTTTGATTTATTAGACCCAACAATAAAAACCGGTGGTTTATTACGAGGCGATAAGTTAGCAAGTTTTTTATCTACAAAGGTTAAGGTAAGCGATTTCAAAGAGTTAAAAATTCCTTTTAAAGTATTAACTACAGATTACTATGAAAAATCTCAAGTTATTATTGATAAGGGTGATTTATTGTCGGCAGTAAGGGCTAGTTATGCTCTCCCCTTTTTGTTTGCTCCTATTGAAAGAGAAGGGAAATTATTGATTGACGGCGGTATGGTAAATCCACTTCCTTTTGATGTGATCCGAAATGACTGTGATATTACAGTTGCTGTTGATGTTTCAGCAACTAATGAATTCCCTGGGACTCCTGAAATTCCTCCCTCTTATGAAGTTCTCTTTTCATCCTTTCAAATAATGCAGTCGGCTATTGTAAATGAAAAATTAAAAACGAATAAGCCTGATATTCTTATAAAAACAAATATAAAAGGTGTTAGAGTTCATGAATTTATGAAAGCCGAAGAAATATTAAAAAATTCGGAAGTCTATAAAATCGAATTAAAAAAGAAATTGCAGAAGTTAATCAGTGTCTAAGTACTTTTTATATTTTGAAAGTCCGTCAGTAGTAGCAATCCACAAATTCCCGAATGAATCCTCAGCCACAGCATTCACTTTTAGACTTAAAATTCCCGAATTTAGTGGTCGATAAGCTGTTGATCTATACAGATCATAGTACTTGAATAATCCATTTGCTGAAGAAACCCAAATTAAACCATCTTTTCCAATGTACAAATCATTAATACTATTTGTATTTCCCGAGATAAGAACTGAAGTCCAATTAGTACCGTCAAAAACTCCGATACCACCAGTTAGAACTTTTAGAACACCATTCGCCTTAACCGATTGAGGAGTAAAGCAAGCCCACAATTCACCATTTTCAGCAATACCCATCCCGCTAATTTGTGTATTAGGAATATCATAACTTTTTACAAACGGATTCTGAATTTCTGAATGTGGATTAAAGAATTCGAATTTATTTCCGTCAAAGCGAGTAACAAACGAATCAATTGCAACCCAAATATCATTTGCTGATATTGGCATAACGACATTAACCGGTTTGCGAGGCAAATTTGTATTAGAATAATTGTAAAGAGTAAAAGGCGGTACTCCATCTAATTTTAAAAGTCCGGATGGAGTTCCAATCCAGATTGACCCGGCATCATCTTGAGCAATAGTGTTAATAGTATTATTAACCAGATTTGAATTACTCATTGTATATACTGTCATTGAATTAGGGTCTTGTAATTTAACCAAGCCGCCTTGTGTTCCGATCCATTTATTGTTTTCTCTATCTACAAAAATATTCTCAATGTGGTTATTCGGAAGAATTGAGTTTGCTACGGTTATTAGTTCCCAACTTTTTCCCTTATGTTTCACAATGCCTTTATCGGCGGTACCAATCCATACTACGTCATTTTCATCAACTGCTACGGTGGTTATATTATTAGAGGGTAACGGTACTGTTAATTTGTGATAGTCAACCCATAATGAAGTGTCTTTTAGAGCAATATTTATATTAGAAGTCTGACTGCTTCTAACCGACACAACTGCTTCATTCGCTCTATGTTCCGGCAGAATATATCTTACTTTATATCTTCCGGGTAAAAGACCGCTTACAACCGCCGGGGTGGTTACATTAAGTGAAGAATCATTCAAGTAAACTTCAGCTCCTTGCGGAGAAGAATTAAAACTTATACTTCCACACATACTTTTATTGAACAAATAATTTATTTCTACTAAAGGTGGGTTTTCTTCACTTGCTTCGACAACTATCGATGTATCTTTCCACAAATCTTTTTTAAGTTTAATCTCATGAAGCGTTGTCTCGATAAACGGGACATTATCAGGAGTAAATCTGCCCGTAAATCTTCCGTCAAGATAAATTTTAAAACTTTCCGGTGTGGAGTTAACAAGGATTGCACCTTTATGAGGTTCAGGTTCCGAAGGAGATTTGGAAATTTCCTGATCGCAAGAATAGAATATAAGTACTATTGAAAATGCGAATAAATATTTAAAATATTTTTTCATAACTAATTCTCATAAATAACTTTGTATCCGAAAGATTCAATGTATTCGGGTTGAACCGTAATCTTTCTTGAATTCATTTGTAGACTGCCGAAAAGTCCAAATCCTCCATCAACGTTTGAGTAATCCGACTCATTAACCCGAACAGTATATTTATTATCTTCTTGTAAAGACGAATAATATCTTGATAGATTTTCATCAATAGATAGTACTTCAATAATAGCCTTATTCGATACAGTGATTGAACCTTTGTTTTCAATTCCGGATGAAATTGATTGCATCACATTATTAATTGCACCGAGAGAATAAGCGATTGCCTGTGATTTTGAAGGAACCGGGTATATCGGTATTAACTCACCATTATTCGAAATTAATTTGGACGGGAGTATCAACCATTTCTGTTGGACATTTCCACCTACATTTAAAAAGTATTTCACTTTTATTCTACCAACGTAAAAATTATTCTTTGCATCGGAATCCCAAACAACATTAACTGTAGATGTATTTACCGGTGGAATTGTATTAGAAGTTTCTTTTGTATCAAAGACAAATCGTGCTGGTGTATAACAGGAAGCTTTTAGTCTCTTCCCGTTTTTCAATGTTGCTTCAATTTCAAGCAATTCGTTTGTTGCCGATGGCTTAAAGTTATCGAGGTAATAGAAGTGAAATATTGAATCGGGATTATTGGAATTGAAAACCGAAGATTCCTTAAAAACATAAACCGTATCTTGATACCACAATCTAATATCAGCACCGAAATAAGCCGGGTTTTCTTGATGAACCGAAGGATCATACCCTTCAACATCATAACTACTATAGATTGAAGCAATCTGAAGTGAAGTATCGCCTCGAACAATACAAGTAAGTGCAAACTTTTCTTCAAATTCTCCTTTGGGACTAAAATTTTCCTCACAACCGGAAAAAAATAGAATAAATAATAAGGCTAAAGCGAAACTTTCAATTTTCAATTTCATATTGATACCTTTAGAGTAGCAGTTGGTAAAAACGGAAGCATGTTTACCCTTTCACCAGTATCCCGCTTAAAGTAAAATATATTCTCGCGGTCATAAACGTTTATCAAACTCAGGTCGAGCTCCATTTTAAGAAAATTAAAATCAAATTTTTTGGATAAAGTAAAATCGAGTCTATGGTACTCCGGCAACCTTTTAATATTTTTATCACCTAATATTGTATAGGGATTAAAAGTATAATTACCGGGATTCACGTCAAAGAAATTACCGGTTTGATATTTATCATAAAATCCGATCATTGGTGTGAAAGGGAGTCCCGAACTATAAGACCAAATAGCATTTGCACTCCACCCGGCACCAAAATTATATTCGATACCGATATTAAAAGAATGTCTCGAATCGAATTTGGGATAAAACAACCAGCCTTCAACTTCTTTATATGCCCAACTAAGTGAATAAGAACTATTTACTTTAAATCTACTATAAGAGTAGTTAATAATAAATTCCGAACCATAAGCTTCGCCGTTCCCGTTAACCAGATCAGGGTCGGAATCAAATACTTTTTTCTCGTTAATTGCAGCAAGATTATCAATCTTTTTATAATAGGCTTCATACTTAAAAAGAAAATTTTCCGCTAAAAACCAATCGGTTCCAAATGTAAGATGTAATGCTCTGGACGGTTTTAAATAATCAGGCAATATTGTCCAAGGTTCAAATAAAGAAATAACCTCATTCTCATCGGATATAGTAGCAACTTCTTGTTGATACAAACCGGCAGCTCCTTTCAAAGTCAAGAATGGAAATAGTCTGTAAGTCATACTGATACGTGGTTCGGGATATAAGCCGCCCCCTTCCGTCAATCCGGCAAGATTGAATCTTGTTCCAATGTCAACGCCAAAATCTTCAAATCTTAGGAATTTGTATTTAAGATAGAGACTAAAATTACCGGAGAATTCTTCAATATCGGAAACAGCGCCTTGACTATTTGATTGCACAAGCTTTGTATTTAATAACTTAATCTCAACTCCTAAACCTAATTCATCTTTTGTAGACCAAACATAATTCAAGTCGAAGCTTAAGTTCATATCTTCGACTTCATTTGTTCTCGGTTTGAAATCCGATTCGTTAGGAATTACTTTCCCTTCGAATTTACTTAGACTAACACCAAATCGTGAAAATAACGGCATATCATAAATTTGAATCCACTCAAATCCGATTAAGTTGTTGCTCCATTTATAATCTTCGGATAACGGGTCATCATCTTCAAGG